>QMZY01000061.1 GCA_003663415.1 Candidatus Aenigmatarchaeota archaeon | reverse complement strand
TTCACAAGGTAAAGTTTTGTATTTCTTGTTGCGCAAAAACTTCTTGGAACAGAAAGATGCGGAATCTTGTAGCCTTCGCCTTTCTCATTGTTTCGTGTGTAATACCATACGTTATATTTGCTCTGGTTTATTACATAAAGCGTGACGAATCCGGGATTCCATGTGTTTGCAGGATTTGGATACAATTGTTTGGAAGGGTCTGAAACATTCACAAAACACACCCTGTATGATTCAGGAATGTTCATTTTATAAAATGTATCAGAGCCTCTTGCCATATAATATAAATCTTCAGTCTCCTTTTCCAAATTCTTAATAGCTTTTTGCACCTGCGCTTGGCTTCCCATACTAAAAATATTTGTCACGACATTGGTTCCGAAAACAAGGACAAAAGCCATGATAAACAAAGCAAACACAATTCCCAAAACCATACCCACATTCATTTTATCACTATTAAAATTTATATCAAAACAAAGTTAAAAAAGAAATCGCCCGATGCTATTAACAAATATATTCATGTTATTGTCTTGTTTGGGTTCCGCCGATAACATTGTTGGTGTTTTTATCTACGTAAACTGCTAAATAACCCTCAGGAAGATGATAATAAAATTTAATTATCCAGCACTGCTGTTTTAGTAAACTCCATTGACATTTACCATCAATGCATTTGCATTTATATCCTTGCCTGTTATAACAATCTCTCATTTCACAGGTGGTTATTGTTCCCTCCCCTTTACCTTCGCACACCTGTCCGCTGCATCCGCCTGTTTCGCAATCCGCGTCAGTTTTACATTTTGCATAAGTAGACCAGCCGCAGAACTTTTCTTTACCAAAATTCTCCCAGTAATGATTTTTTTCACATTCTCCTTCAACAACTTCTACTTTCTTCACTGTAGAGAAAAAATCAACGTCAGGGAATGCGTTATGGACATATTTCTGTAAATGTTCTTTTGCAATACTTATAACTGGATTTGTGTTTTCTTGAACTATATGATGTTGATGGCAAACAGCAATTGCGGATATTAGGATTCCCGCTGCCATAAACAATAGTGTTTGTTTTTCTTTAGAACTCCAAATTTTGTTTTTCATTTTCTGCAGCAAATCAGCAGGCTGTTATTCCAGAGTTATGGCTAATTGTTGAGAAGCCCCGCCCCAGTTAAGCGTCTCTGGTGTGCATTGCTGATAGTTTGACATGTCTTTGCATGCCACGACATTAAATATATAAGTTCCCAGCTTTGCTTGCGAATCTGGTTTTATGCTTATGGTTTTATATCCAACCTGATTGATTTGAATAACGCTTGAAGACATGTCCCATGTAACCCACGTCAGCATCTCCTCGTAAAGCGTTTTCCCTCCAGGAGCCAAACAGGAATTAACATCACCGTCAGGGCACACGCTTTTGCTTGCTGTTGCCGGAATAATATTTATAACAAACATATGGCTTAAACCGTCTTCAGCATTGTTTTTTATTCCAGCAGACATTTTTAATTCTTCGCCTCTTTTAAGGTCATATCTATTCGGCCAGATTGCAAAATTGCTGTTGGTTTCTTCAAAGGTTTGTCTCAGCTTGTTTTGCGCCTGTTGAGTCAAATCATTGGTTATGCCTGTAAAACCGGCAAAAATCCCCTGAAGCCAACTTAAAGACAAACTTAACAAAACAACGGCAAAAACAACAGCAACTATGAATCCAAGGCTTAACTGAATTGCTGCTTTTCTTTCCATATAATTTTATTGGTTGACGGTGTTTATAAATTTAAGAGTTCCTGTAAAAACAAAACATTCCCTCTGATTCAACAGATTTTTTACCTTTTACCATTTTTACCATTTTTAACCTGACTTTTAAAGGACACGGGTTGGGAGGGGTGTTTTTCCAGTTTGTACAGTTTAACTTATAATCAAAATCAAAAACATACCCTGAAACCATTTGCTGACCTAAAAGAGAGAAAAGTTCGCCTGCGTTATCTTTCGCTGATTCGCAGTCCTTACTGTTATCCAATACGTATTGAATATTGTTTTTTATGTTTGTAAAAACATAATCATTGTCTCTAAATGTTTCTTGGAAATCAATAAATGAATAATTAAAAACAAGATTTTGGACAGTAAAAATCAGGCTAACAAGGAACACAGCTGTTACTATGAACATCTGAGCTGTTTTCATGTTTAAATTAAATGTTTCCAAATTTATATATTGGTTGGCTCTGTTGGCCTGATTTCGTAAATTTCATGTTTTTATTAGCTTTGTATCAGTTTTCATAAAAACATCAAAAACTGAAAAATCGGCAGATAAACTTAAGTTTTTACTGATTTAAAAATAATATAAAATCCACCAACCAATAATATTTTATGAAAAGCGCTCAGGTTGAATTTGTTGTTATTGTTGCACTTCTGATTTTAGTGACTGTTGTGGTTTTTTACGCATATCAAAGTGGCATGTCGCCTGTAGCTCCTGGAATATCAAACAAAGTTCAGGCCGTGAAGCTTTCTGTTGAGAATATGATAAGAGAAGCCTCTCTCCAAACATTAAAAACAATGAGCGACTATGGCGGTTATCTTGATACGTCTTTTCCTTTGGGTTCTGTAAGGTTTCTCGGGAAAGACGTTCCATATTGGCAAAAAGCTGGAGAAATAAAATATCCAAACATAAGAGAGAATTTTGTCAATGGGGTGAAAAATTATATCGAATTGTATAAAGAAAACTTCACAGACGCTTTAAAAGAGTATGGTGATGTTTCTCTTGGCGAACCGCAGGTTGTGGCGAATTTTTTAAGCAATAAAATAGTTTTAACAGTCAATCTTCCTGTTACAATTGACGGATATTCAATAAAAGAGCCCTATGTAATAGAAATGCCCAGCAAGTTTTCAGAGGTTGAGGAGTTTGCAACGGGTTTTGTAAATTATGAAGCTTTAAACAGACCTTTTGAAATATACACGCTTTCCTCTATGATGATTTCTCCTGTAACCAATGGTATTCATGATGTTCCTTTCTTTTTGTTTCTTATAGGATGTGGAAAATTTGTTTATAAAGACTGGTGGGATATAAAACAAGGAGTAGAATATGCGATAAAAGTCACGCTTGCACATACATATATGCCGGGTAAAGTTCCGCTGCATACAATGAAAACGAACCCTTATCCCAAATACACCCTTGTTCCCATAAATGGAAAGGAATATTCTGATTTAAAGGTGAGTTTCCATCTTCCTGATAATTTTGAATTAGACCCGAGCAGTTTACAGTTTGAACCAGACCCGATATCCCTTGAATCAAAGATAATACCGCTTCTTGGCATGTGCCAGTCGGACCCCCTGTATGTTAAATATTATCTTACATATCCTGCAATTGTGAGGATTAAGGACCCGCTTACAGGGTATGTTTTCCAGTATGCTGTTCAGGTTTATATCAAGGACAACGAGCCGGGCGTCTGGACCGGAATGAGTGGATATGTTTCAGGGGAAAAGAAAACAATGTGTGAAAATGCATGGTATCAGGTGGATATAAAAGTAAAGGGAACTGACGGTTCTCCTGTTTCTGGCGCAGCTGTTAATTATATGGGCTGCAGCCTTGGACGAACAAACGAAAACGGCGAACTAAAAGCTGTTGCTCCTTTTGGAATAGGTTTATTAAAAATATACAAAAAAGGCTATGAAGAATACAGTGAAATGAAAAGCGTGGCTTCGTTAAATGACATAACCATAACATTCAGGAAGAAACCTGCATTTAATATGTACTTATATGAAGTTATGATTCAAAACCTTTCAATGAGCAACTCTTACCATATATCTTCAGGTGGATTGAAACCAATAGAAAATAACCAATATGTAATTATGGAGTGGTATAACACAGATACAAACAAAAGATATGAAACAGCATTTGATACAAAGTCTTCCAGAATTTCCAATATACCTCCAGGAAGCTACCTGATTGGTGCGAATCTCATGGAAGGTTCCAAAGCACTTGGCGGTTTTATAACAACTTTTAACATTACTGAGGATTTGGATGAAAAATCCTTATATGTTTTCCTTCCAAATATTTTAGAGTATAATGAGATTGAAGACGTTTCGGATAAAGCAGAAGCAACCGCTACGCTTACAAACATACTTTTAGCATGTGGTATAAAACCAGTTTCAGATTCAAAACCCGAATTTAATTCCTGTGTGGTGGGATACGATGAATTATAAAATTATGTATGAAGGTGTTGCAGCGATTTTTATTTCTTATTTAATTTTAATGCTTCCTGTGGTATCAGCAACAAACATAAACATTCTTTTCAATGGCGCAACACAGGAAACTGTTACATACGACCAGGAACAGCTGGTTAATAAACAAATAACCATTAAACATAACCCAAGCGATATAACCTGGACTGATGTGAAAATTCTGGTAACCCTTAACAGCGCAAGTCTTTCGCATACTATAAACAAAATCTACCTTTTCAAATGCAATCAGCTAACACCGACTGAATGTGTTTATTCAGTGCCTCAGGTGTTTGATCACTGGATTGATACAGAACTTTTATGGAATGATATATCTGAAAGAGAGGGTGCAGGTCTGTATCCTCAGGTAGCAAACCTGTTTTTCTTGATAAAATTAAAAGATATAAACGAGAGGGTTTCATGGGTCGGTTTCTGGACGCAAATAAGGAGAACAAATTATAACGTGTTTGATGTGATTTCCTATCAAACAAATAATATAGATATTTATGTCAAGTCTTTGGAGTTTGTAGAACCTGTGAAAATGTATATTGAAAACAAACTAATGATACCTTTCAACTGGCTTGAAAAGGTAACATTTACAGACGCAACAAAAGTCTATGGTGTTGGGTCTTCTGGAAATGAAATAGAACAATCACCGCCTGTTTTCCAGACAGCTGTGCCTTCTGGTACAGTTATAACTGCCATAAACAAGGATTATTATTTTATTTTTCCTGAAACATCAAGCGGTATAGCAGCTCCTGTAACGCTTAATTTGAATCCTTCATTTGAATGTGGAAACGGGTTTTGCGAATCTGATTTAGGCGAGACGACAGAAACATGCTGTTATGACTGCGGGTGTGAAAACGGTTATTATTGCAGCGTTGACCCGGACAATCCTTCTAATGGTGAGTGCAAGGACCCAAGCAAGATTTCTCTTGGTGTTACAGGGGTCAGTGTTGAAAAAGTAACAGACTGCACCGAGGAGTTCCCTGTAAAGATCAATCTGAAATTAGAGAACGCTCCTAAAGGACTGATATCGCAATCTGTTGCAGGAAAATTAACCCTGAATGAAAAAACATATTCACTTACATGCTCCGGCGGTCCTGTGTATCAGTGCGAAACTCAATTAAGGCTTGAAACCCTGTGCGGCTCTGGTTCTCTAACAATGGGACCGGGAGAAATAAATCTTACAATTAATTACTATGATGGCCCAAACCAGAAAACAAAGGACCTTGGAACTGTTTTTTCTGGCATATCTGTTAATTATGAGTGCAACTGCAACGAGGGATACTATTGTGACACAGGAACACATAAGTGCGAATCTGAAGATGCAATAACGCTTGGAATAACAAGCCTTAGCTCCTATCTGGACAATTATAAAGAGGGTGATAAGATTAACTTGACTGCAAAGATTTTCAATCC
>QMZY01000060.1 GCA_003663415.1 Candidatus Aenigmatarchaeota archaeon | reverse complement strand
CCTCATACATGCTGTAATATGGCGTATCCTTATAATTATCCCTGATGTTGTTGAAATGGTCTTCCGCCCACTTAACCCCTTTCCACGTTTTTATTTCGTTCCTTATTTTTACTTCGTTTATTGGTCTGTGTTTCTTATCCACCGGTACCGTAAGCCATTTCCAGCCGTGATATATCCTTATTCGATTACGATGTTGAAAATCACTCTTATTGAACTGTGCATCGTCATATATCACAAATATATCCGACTTCACCATTTTATCAAAAAATCCCAAATACGGAAGATAGTTTGGCTGATGTATTGCTACTATCGTTCCCATTGTAACCTCTTATTGTATGCTTCTTTTTTCATGGTATAGTATTGAATTCGATTGAAATCGATTGAAAAAATCATAATACCACTTAATCGTCTCCCTAAGTCCTTTATCTAAATCATATTTATACTTCCAACCTAATATATTCCTTATTTTCTCACAACTTAAATATTGTCTCTTTATCTCATGCACTGCTTCATTTTTTATTACGGGTTTCAAATATTTCTTGCCACATAAAGTTAATATCTTATTTACCAATTCAAGAACGGAAATTGGCGTCTCTGTTCCTATGTTAAACGCTTGTCCTTTCACTTTTTTCCATTCTATATTCTCTGCAAGTGTCATATATGCATCAACAACATCCTTTACATATATATAATCCCTTAAATAGGTCCCATCACTCCGCAGAACTGGAGCTTCATCGAATACTGCGGATTTTATTGTTCCTGGTATAATCCTACTGAAGTTGAGGTCGCCACCGCCATAAATATTACCACATCTGGTTATTACAACTGGTAGCCCGTATGTGTTATAATATGCCTGAGCTATTAAATCAGCACAGGTCTTTGAAACATCATACGGGTGAAGTCCACGCAAGCAATCATCCTCAGAATAAGGTAATTTATTACTTGACCCATATGCCTTATCACTTGATGCCAATACCAGTCGTTTCACCGTGTCTATCTTCCTTACTGCTTCGAGAATGTTCCATGTGCCCTTGATATTCGACTCAAATGTTGATAGTGGAGCACGCACCGCAGTCTCTACCAATGTTTGCGCTCCTAAATGAAAACATGTATCTATTTCATACTCATTCAAAACGCGCTCTATTAATTCGTAATCCTCTAAACGTCCATTAACTACCGTCACCTTACTTACAATCCCTGAAGTATTAAATTTCGAATATGGTAGCTGGTCCCTTATCAGCGCTACAACTTTCGCTTTCTTCTCTACCAATTTCTCTGTCAGCCATGAGCCAAGAAATCCATTCGCTCCAGTTACAAAAACACGCCTGTCCTCCCAAAATTTCTCTCTCTTTTCCCCTATCATTTGTATCTCCACACAAATTCTCTTATCTTCTCAAGTATATATTTCATTTCTTCCTCTCCGATTCCCGGATATACGCCAATAAAAAATGTATGTTTCATCACCTTGTTTGTATTGGCCAGGTTACCAACCTTACGATAAGCAATATTTTTATACGCCGGCTGATTAAGTATATTACCAGCGAATAACAATCTGGTCTCAATATTGTTCCTCTCTAGGAATTGCACAATGTCCCTTCTCTTAAATCTCGCATTCTCCCTAACAGTGATTGGGAAAGCGAACCAACAAGGTTCTGATTTCGGAAGTGAATACGGTAAAATAAAGTAATCTTCATATTTTGAGAATTCATCATATAAAATTTCGAAATTCTGCCTTCTTTTTTTCATAAAATCGGGAAACTTTTTCAATTGCTCATACCCAAGCGCTGCTTGAATATCCGTTGGCTTTAAATTATATCCCTCATGTATATATATATATCTTTTATCATAATCTTCAGGCAGATCCTCCGTTTTATAGCTAAATCTTAGTGGGCACATGGCATTTGGATCCTTTACAAGAATGCATTCAGGACAAGTGCACGCCCTCCCCCAATCACGCATTGAGTGAACGATAGAACTTAACGAATCGTTGTTAGTAACTATTGCTCCACCTTCTCCCATTGTAATATGATGAGCGGGATAAAAGCTAAATGTGCCAAAGTCACCAAAGGTTCCCAAAAACCGCCCATCATATTTTGAGCCGAGAGCGTCACAAGCATCTTCTATGACATATAAATTGTTTTCCGCTGCAATTTCCATAATTACATCCATCTCATTCGGATTGCCAAGGGTATGTGGTAAAAAAATCGCTCTCGTTTTTTCACATATTGCACTCTCCAATTCCTTCGCATTTATATTATATGTCCCAAGCTCAATATCTACGAAAACAGGGATCAAATTATTTTGAATTATCGGACTCAATGTGGTCGGAAAGGTTGCTGCTGGAGTTATTACTTCCTCGCCTTTTTTCAAGGGGTGCTCCAACTGACTTGATTTTAGAGCGCTAATTGCCAATAAATTTGCAGAAGAGCCAGAGTTCACCAAAATAACATGTTTAACATCTAGAAATTTGGAGAAAGCATCCCTAAATAAACGGTCGTATTTTCCTAAAGTCAACCAAAAATCCAATACTGCATCTACCATTGTTATCATTTCCTTATAATCATAAACCCTTCCTGCAAAATGAACTTTTGACTCCCCTGGAACAAATCTCTCCTCCTCTTTCTTGAGAGCATAATATTCTATAATCTTTTCAAAGATTTGCTCTTTTATTTTTCTCTTATCCATTTCCCTCCCCTATCTTCCCATGTTCTCCTCATACCAATGAATTGTTTTTCGTAGTCCTTCCTCCAAATCATAGCGAGGTGACCATTTCAATATTCCCTTCGCTTTTGTAATATCACAATACAATCTCTCCGGCTCATATGCTCTGTGCTTAAGTTCACCATACCGTGGTGCAATGGAACTACCCATCAAATCTAATATTTTCTGTACCACATCCCTTACTTTATATTCTTTACCACTTCCTATATTTATCACCTCTGATATTGCCTTTTCGGCGAGTGAAGATTTAACTATAGCAGATACTGCATCTTCTACATATAGAAAATCTCTTGTTTGATTTCCCTCAGTTAATTTTATTTTCATATTCTTGATCGCACACTTTATTACATGAGGAATTAAGCGCTCTGATTTTTGGTTTGGGCCATATACATTGGATAATCTCAATAGAACAGTCGGAATGTTATAAATCTTATTTGCAAATCTGCAAAAAAATTCACTACATGCTTTTGATATCGAATACGGTGACAAAGGGTCTATCGGCTGATCCTCCCTAAAAGGGACTGGATTAAACCCATATACTTCATAAGTCCCAATGTGTATGAAAGAAGAACAACTTATATCCCTCAACGCATGCAATATATTTAAGGTTCCTTGGATATTTGTTTGAACACACTCATTTGCAGTTTGGAAATCCCTTTTCAAATCGACAAAAGCACCAAGGTGGAAAACCTTCTCTGGCTCCACATTGTTAACACACTCCTTTATCGAGGCATATTCACGCAAATCCGCTTTATGTATTCTTATTTCTGTCTTTAAATTCTTTAATAACAGATTTCCACGAATTTCCTTGCTACGTGATATTATATTAACCTCAGCACCTTCTCCCACAAGCCTTTTAACCAAATGTGAGCCAATAAAACCTGTTGCCCCAGTAACTAAAACTACTGTTTCTTCCAAACCGCCCATTTCGCTTTGCCTGTCCTCCACATCTCATTCAGTATCTCATTTTCTCTGACTGTATCCATCCCACTCCAAAAGCCTTTATGTTCATAACACGCTATCAATCTCTCCCTACAAAGTTTGACAAGCATACCCTTTGAAAAATCAGTGCTGCTCCATTCCCAAAGGTCGAATAAAGTAGAATTGAATATAAAAAAGCCTGCATTAATGAAAAGGGATTTTATAATCGGTTTTTCAAGATATTCGTACGCTATTTTATCTTCATCAAATCTAACTATACCATACGAAGTCGTCAGAGGATAGACCGCCATTGTGCCCGCCTTTTTGTGTTTTTTATGGAATTTTAACATTGAAGCAAGGTTCAAATCTGCCAATACATCAGAATAAGACAGGAAAAAGGTATTTGTCACGGTATTTCTTATTTGCCATATTCGTTCCGCGGTATCAGAATTCTCTCCAGTATCTATACACTGTATGTTTATCCCCCTCCTATCTTTATATTTATCCTCAAAATAGTTTTGAATGCCCTCTCCTTTGTATCCCGTCAATAATTTTATATTACGGTATCCGTAAAATTCATATAACTTTATTATGTGCTCTATCACCGGCAAATCTCCTATCTTTACCATTGGTTTTGGTATGTCCGCTGTTAGGGGATATAATCTTGTCCCTTTTCCTCCACATAATATTATTACATCGTATTCTTCTTTCATTCTTCTTTTCATGAACCTATTTTATTTTAAATTGAGAACTTTTGAAACCTTCTTTCGCCCTTTTTAATTTGTTCTTTATCACATCAAGGTAATACTGATTTATCTCCCGTGGTCTTATATGCTGATAATAGTGCCTAATCTCCCCGTCTTTTATTCGCTTTTTTCCGAGAATTAAACAACTAAAATAACCATATAAAAAAGCAAGACCTATGTAATAAGGTCTCTCAAATAAATATCTCATTCCCTTTAGAATTGCATAAAACAAATTGAAACCTACATAGTAGCTATATATCCCAAATCCCTTAAATTCTTTCCAATATCCCTCCGCACTACCAAGTGCCCTTGTAGATATAACTTTAATCCCCTCCAATGATCTTGTTTCCCACCCCTTTAATTTCGCTTTAACATTTGAAATACTATCTGGTGCATACGTCACAATATAACCGCCTGTCTCCTCAAAACATCGCCTCCTCCACAACCTCGCTCCTCCGCATGGTAAATCACTACGTTGCTTCGAGCGTTTTGTTTTTTCATCGATAATATTCCATACTTCACCACTTACGATACCAAAATTCCGATTTTTTTCAAATTCTTTTATTAATCTCTCAAAATAAGTTTCTTCTAAAATTATATCAGCATCAATAAGTCCAATGTAGTCATATTCTATCTTACATCTTTTACAATATTCCATTGCAAAATCAAAACCCATAATACATACTTGGGAATAATGAACTCCCAAATCCCTCTCCCCCTCTTTTAAACGAATTGTTTGTATCCACTCGTGTTTTTTCACAGCATCTTCGATTATCTCGGGTGTTCCATCTGTGCTCCCGTCATCTACGATGACCCATAATTTTGGTTTGATTGTCTGCCTCACTATTGACTGAATAAGACCTGGTAAGCTTTTTTCTTCATTCTTCGCAGGAGTAATAATAATATATGACCCCGATGGGAAATTATTTTCTTTCATATTTCTCTATAAATTCTGTTATAAAATTAGCCACATCCATTTTCTCACTCAACATTCTTTCCCTTCTCCTTTGCCATTTGTCCTTAATTTTTCCATCCGCTAAAAGCTCAACTGCTTTTTCCAATGCTTGCTCCCTATTTGAGAATGTATAAAGAAGTCCATAATTCTTTTCTAAATCATTAATGAATCCCCAGCGTCTCGTGGTTGTCACATATATTGATGGCACTCCTAATACCGCAGCCTCAGCCGCCATGGATGCCCCGTCCCCTATATACATAGTAGAATAATAAAT
>QMZY01000059.1 GCA_003663415.1 Candidatus Aenigmatarchaeota archaeon | reverse complement strand
GGTAACTATCGGTACGTAGCGAAGTGGAATGCGACGGCGCAGAGCTACGAGGTGTATGTGGCAGGTGCACCAGCAGCGTTCAACGACTTCACAATGATGGAGCGTGGCGAAGGATACTTCATTATGGCAACAACGAACTGCACGCTGACATACCCGTAGCGTAACCATAGGCGTAGGCATAGGTATGATAAAAAGATAAAAGTGTAAATGTAGAGGGGGAGGAGGTGATTTTGTTGGCGCTCCTCCCTTTTTTATTTGCTTTTGGAAATATAAAAAGAAGAGTGAGAAAACAAAAAGGAGACGGAATGAATGGTAAGCAAACAAAGGCGAAGTAAGAATAAGAGTAAGATGATAATGTAATATGAAATCAGACATGAATGGAAGTAAAAAGGATAAAGAGAAAAGAATTGGCATTCTCTCACTCTTCATTATAGTGTTACTTATCTTTTCGACGGTATCAGGATCCATGGCAGTCAACATCCCTCTTTTTATACAGTCTCTCTCTTCTACGGAGTTTCTAATTTGTGGATACTTATTCTATCGAGGAGCACCCCAATCTGTCACTATCACCAACCTCAATGCAAGTACGAGCTGGGAGGCATCGATCTTTGAGCAGAGCCCAAAACCAGACTTCTATTACCTTTATCTGAGCAGGAGTGAGTTATCCACAGGGGATATACTTCAGTTCAATGCAACCTCAGGAGATGAGTCTTTTGTCTGCAATCACACGGTAAGAGAAGATGAAGTTGATTCCGGAATCCTTTGGTTCGATATCACAGAAGACCTTGCCGTAACCGAGATCACAATACCAGACAGAATTACAAAAGATGTCAACGCAACCATCCTGTCCGTAATCGAGAATATTGGACAGATACCTGTCGTTGTGCCCTTCAACATCTCATTCAGCGCTGACGGAGAACTCCTCAATACTATCTCTTTTACGCAAGTTCCTTTAAACGCCAGCGAGAATTTTACGGTAGAATTTTTTTGGACTCCTCTGAAATCAGGAATCCACAATATCGCAATCACTGTGGATCCGAATCATGAAATTATATCAGAAACGAACGAATCGAATAATCGAATGGAGAAAAGCGTATCTGTTGCTGAACTACCTTCGTTTTATGTGCCACTGGACTTTCCTACAATTCAAGATGCGGTGGATAATGTAACAATTAACGGAACCACGATTTATGTCGCAAGCGGCACGTATGACGAGAATATAATAATTCAAAAGCAGATCACGCTTCTGGGAGCAGATATGAATGATACAATCATAGACGGTGGTGGAAAGGATACAATAACGCTTCTTGCAGATAATTGTGTCATAAGAGGCTTTTCGATAATTAATGGGAGCACAGGGATAAAGATCGAATCCAATGGCAATAAAATCTTTGAAAATTGGATCTATAACAGCTCCTGCGGCGTAAATATCACCGGATTAAATAATACCGTTTACCATAATAATTTGAATAATATTCAGAACGGATTTGATACGGGTAATAATTCGTGGGACGATGGAAGAGAAGGAAACTACTGGAGCGATTGTACCGGCGATGATTTCGATCTCAATGGGATTGTAGACACGCCTTATGAATGCGAGTGGGTAACGGACCGATATCCTTTAGTCTCTCCGTATGTACTGCACAGAGACCCGGCAATCGCGTATCTCTCTGTCCCCACATCTATTTATGTGAATGAAACGAATGCCATCTTTGTGGGCGTTGCCAATTACGGCACTTCAGAAGTGGCAAGCAATCTCTCACTCAAACTTGGTAGTACTATTCTGAACAGGACGATTTCTCTACCGTATAAGAGCATAAACGCTGTTTATTTCGGCGTGACTCCGAACCAGATGGGTACAATAAACCTGACAGCGGAGATAGAGGCATGTAATGAAGATTCAAATAGAGCAAACAACGGGATGAGTGTGAATGTTACGGTAATTCCTTCGCCTTTCAAGGACCTTTACAGCTTTGATTTTGATAACGAAACAAGTATAGCGGAATATTATAAATATCAACTTCCTGAAAGCAGAACGAATGCTCTGGATTACTTAGCAATGCAGCAGAATTCTGACGGCGGCATCGGTCAGGGTGGCTATTCGACAGATCTGGCTATTATAGCGGTATCATCTGCTGGAGAGAATCCGCAGGAGTTTGCGAGACTGAATTCGTCACTTGTAGATTATTTAAAAGCGCATCCGCCTCAGCATGACCTGACTTTAATATCTCGCTATGTGCTTGCGATTATCGCTTCCGGTGAGAATCCACGTGATTTTTGTGGTAAAAACTATCTTGCGATGATTCAATCATTCTTCGATGGCGAGCAGTTTGGGATTAAGAAGAATATCGTAGATGATGCGTGGGCTGTGCTTGCACTCACCGGAGCAGGATATGGCAATGACACAGAAATTATGCGGACTGAAAGGAATTACATTCTCAGGTGTCAGAATGAGAGTGATGGCGGATGGCCGTATTTTGAGAATGGAACGAGTTCAATGGATGCAACTGCGATAGCATTAGAAGCTCTGGTTGCTTCTGGTATAGCTGTGGATAACAGTTCGATACAGAATGGCACGAAATATTTGGAAAAAAATCTTGTGAAGAATCAATGGGAAGAGGGGGGAGGTTGTACAGATCCACTGCCAGAATCCAATCTGAAAAATTATGCTCATTCAGTCCAGGCAATCGTTGCTGTTGGTGGGAATCCGATAGATGGAAGCTGGGATTATTCGCAGAGTACAGCTACATACTACGAGATAAAAAACCCATACAACCCGCTACTTCTGCTCTTGGGACTCGAAGAGAAGTCGGGCGATTTTGAAGGTGGATTCGCGTTCACATTTAAAGATTCTTATCCCGAACCCGAATGGACATCAATGGCACTCCCCTCGCTGTTCGCAAAGCCATATCCCACGATGTGCACGCATAGCCGGGTGCTGCCAGACATAAAGCCCATTCATATAGGGACACGGGCTTGCTACGCCAATGTTACAAACATTATCAATGCAACAATCAAGAACAACGGCGGGATATTCAACGTGAGTCTTCTTGTGGATGGTGCCGAGGTTGACCGCGCGAGAATTGTGGAGACGAATTCAACTGCATTATCGCGGGTGGAATTCAGATGGCTGCCAGAGAAAGAAGGGAGATATAATCTCACCGTTGTGGCGGATTCTGAGAATTCGATAGAAGAGAATAATGAGAGCAATAACTGCATCAGCAGTGAGGTCACAGTGACGAAGCCAGACCTGCACCTCAGGACAGAACTACCGCTATTCTATGTCAATGTGACAAACAGAATAGAAACAGAGGTTTTAGGATACGGTGAGGATTTCAACGTATCGCTTCATATAAACGGAAGTGTTGTAGATAAAGTCGAAAATATCAGCTCTTACGGACTTAATAAAACAACATTATACTGGAAGCCAAACCAAACGGGTAACTACACCCTCACAATTATCGCTGATTCGGAAAACGATGTATTTGAATCCGATGAGGAGAACAACACCATAGAAGAGAATGTCAGTGTAATACTGCCCGACCTGTGTCCTACGAATATAACCACAGCGATACTTTACAACAATACCGAGAACATCATAGATGTCAGCATCAACGGCTCAGCAGAAGGTTTTAATGCGACTTTATTGGCAAACGGAACGATTGCTGATAAAATCGAGAATATCTCGTCTTATAACGCGGCGAATATCAGTTTTTCGTGGAACCCCCCGCTGGCGGGTGTTTACAACCTCACAGTGATAGTAGATGCTGATGATGAGATAGCAGAGACGAACGAAACGAACAACAATCTGAGTCGTATGGTAACCGTAGAGAATCGAGAAGCGCCATACATAAAACTACTCGCTCCGATAGGCGGTGAATGCTGGAGCGGTGTGCAGACGATAATGTGGAATGCAACCGACCCGAACGGCGATGAGCTAACAATAAACATCAGCTACAGCCCGGATGCAGGAATAATGTGGCATCCAATTGCAAGCAATCTTGAAAACACAGGCTATTATAATTGGAGCACCGAGTATATGCTGGATGGATATGATTATAAGGTAAAAGTAGAAGCTTTTGATGGGAATTCTACCTCAGTGGATGTCTCAAAAGATGTATTCACAATCTACAACAGGAGATCGTATGAGGGGGCACCAAGCTTCCATTATAATGCGGGTTTCTCACTCTCAGAAGCACCGAATACGAATAAAACTGCATGGATAACCGAAGATATTGGTGCATGCCCTTCCACTTCTCTCATTGTTGCCGATGGTAAGGTCTTTGTCTACTGCTATGACAGTGTAAAGGCACTGGACGAATTAAATGGCAGCACAGACCTAAATGGCAGCACAAAACCCATCTGGAGCACATCCATAGATAAGGCTGTTTATGGCTCGTGGGCGACTGCGGCATACTACGACGGATCGGTATTCATAGCTTCAGGAAATAGGGTTTACCGAATTAAGGGAGAAGATGGAGAGATAGAATGGAGTTTCCAATTTCCTGATGGGGGGTGCAGTGTGAATGGTGGTCCATGTGTTGCATACGGAAATGTATATGTGGGTTCATGGAACGGGGGGCACTATTATTGCTTGAATGACTCAACAGGAGAAATAAAATGGCAATTTCCTCCAAAAGGCGAAAAGAAACTGGATCACGCACAATCAACACCAGCAGCACATAACGGAATGGTCTTCTTCGGTGATTTTACAGACGGACCGGAATCAAAGGTTTTTGCCGTTGATGGACTTACAGGTGAAGAGATATGGAATCAAACAGTTTCGTGGAGTGTCTGCGGCTCCGTTACGATTGCGCACGATAAGGTATACCTCATGACATATAATTTCTATGGTTCAGGAGAGTTTTATGCACTCAATGAAAATAACGGAAGCATTGTCTGGCAACATACGATTGCAAGGTCTGATTCTACGCCGGCACATGGGTATGGGAACATCTATGTCTGTGGTGGATGCCCGGGTTATGAGCGGTGTAGAACATACTGTCTGAATGATGCAGACGGAGGAAACGAGACCTGGAGTGTGCCTGATTGGGGGATATGGACATATTCACCGATGGTTGCAGATAAGAAAGTATTTATTGGTAAAGCAGAGGGACCGGGGATGGACAGTATGCTCCCAGCAGGGATGTCTGCTCGTAATGCCTTTACCGGAGAAGAGATATGGCGTTCAGATCTCGGCGGTGGTTCACCCGCGATTGTGCATGGGAGGGTATATACTGTAGGGGGTGTTAATGCAACGGGTAGAGTCATCTGTTTCGGCTCCACAAACCAACCAGACCTCGAACTGAGTAATCTCACTACGGTTCCAAAGTCAGATATCTATGTCGGTCAAAATGTTTCAATCAATGTGACACTCAGAAATATTGGCTCTGGTAACGCTTCTGCATTTAACGTTTCTTTACGAGTTAATGGTGAGATAGAAGCGGAAAAAAGAATTGATGATGGACTTAATGTAAATGATAGCATGCCTGTGAATTTCTCGTGGACTCCAGTAAAAGCTGGGGAGTATCTTATCATCGTTGAAGCGGATTCGGATCACGAAATTACCGAGCAGGTTTCAATGCCAGACAATAATAAGGTTAGTAGACTATTAACGGTAAAAG
>QMZY01000058.1 GCA_003663415.1 Candidatus Aenigmatarchaeota archaeon | reverse complement strand
TACAATGTAACCATCTGGGCAAACGATACAGGAGGAACCTGGGGTGAAAAAACCACGGATGATAATGAAACATACAGATTAAACTTCACCATAACGGTAGACGCATCAATGATGGTTTCAACCCTTAATGACACTTACGGACCAAACGAGGATGTTAACCTAACGCCAGCAATAACAAACTGGTGGGACCCAGAATATACGTTAAGAAAGAGATTGAATATAACAAACAACAACGCTACCGAAATCCTTGTTAAAGGATATTCTATAAACATAACCCTTGACACCCAGAGTTTGGTTTCGCAAAACAAACTCCTTCCCAATGGAAACGATTTGCGAATAGTCTGGTTTAACTCCAGTTCCAATCAGTTTATTGAGCTTAACAGGGTTAATGAAACCAATTTCAACACCCCCTCCACAGAGATATGGTTCCCGCTTGCTGAAAACATATCAGCCGGCGGATATGATAATAATTACTGGTTGTATTATGACAACCCATTCGCCAATGAACCACCAGCCAATCGCTCAGAGGTTTATCTTTTCTGGGACGACTTCGATACCCTGGATACAAACATCTGGAGCACTTATGGCAGCCCGAGCGTTTCAAACGGTATTTTATCATTAAACACAGGAGATGGTGTCGCTACTCAAACAAGCTACCCGAAAACCATAATGAGAGCAAGGGTTAAGTGGAACCCAGATTCCAGTTATGTGTGGTGGGGATGGATTTCCAGCGCTTCCTCTGGTTCAGCTCCGTTCATTCTTTTTGATTCAGGCGGGGCCGCCAGGATTTGCATGACAACAGACTGGAATTACTGTCCGGTAAGCGTGGTCCCAAGCGATGAATACCATATTTACGAGCTGAAATGGACAGAGGATTATATAGAATGGGAATATGATTGGGAAACCCAGCACACAGACGAAACAGGAAACGGGGATTCATATGACCTTCCGTATGTCCTTAGAAACTCTAACTCAGCAAATACGGTTTACGTGGACTGGATTATAGGAAGGAGATATCTTAAAGAAGAGCCAACTGTTGAGATTGAAGAAGAAGAGAGACTTGGTTCTGTGTTGCTTAACAAAGGAGAAACAAACACCAAAGGCTGTTTATTGATGAGAATACAGAAATATCAAGACGGCGGATGGGTTAATTTTGGATTGCCTGTTGTGAATGATGCCGGCGAAGGAAAAACAAGAACATTAAATGCAAGCTATTACCTTGAGCTTGCTCCAATATGGAACGGTCCGGGTGAAGGAAGCGGCTGGAACACGGACATGAATGAACCAGGCTTATATAGAGTTTTCTCTGTATTTACTGACCCGAGCGGAAACATACTTAAAGACGAATCAAACCAGAACATACAGAGTTCGTATGAGTTCCAGATAATATCCCCGAGCATAGAAATAACAAACCTAACACATGAGAACCATGAAGAACACGCGATAAACGAGTATGAGGTCGGGGATGACTTAGGGTGGATAAACATAACCATCCAAGCCCATAACACCAGTTCAATAAACACCAACATAACTCTGAATATCTTAGATTACAATTCCCAACCAGTGTCATGGGGTCCGGACGAGAGGAAAGAGTGTGGCGATATTCCAGCAGAGGGGACTTGTGAAAGAAGATGGGACAACTCGAGTCAAGGCTATCCTATCCCGTTGGATGCCTCGCCGGGTAGTTACAACTTTACCTGGAACATAACCGTAGAAGCCGAAAACATAGAAACAATAACCAACACCACTTTCACATTCACGCTGCATGATGTTCGCCACTATTTTTCTTCTAGTTTGGATCCAATCAGAGTTATAGTAGGAAACAACGCAACATACAACTTTACTTTATACAACCCGTGGTCCAAAAACCTAACAGGAATAAACATAACCATTGCATGTCCGAGTTATGCAAACATTTCATGCAGTTGCATATTAGACGGTCAGTCAGGTTATACATGCCAGTTAGACGCTTTGGAACCGGGAGAGAAATGGAACGCAAGTTTCCTTGTTGTCACCAACTCCTCTTCGCAGGCAGGCGATTATCCTTTAAATGTGACAGTTAATTACACAAACCCGGGTTTGGAAGCGCATTCCTGGGAAGAACAGGAAACACAAACACTGGAAGTAAGACTTGGTTACTTGGAAATAACAGCAGTGAATTTCCCTGTAAATGTAACAAGAGGAACCCTTGAAAACCTAACAGCTTATGTGAATAACACAAACCAAAGCTCCCAAACCAATGTCTGGCTAAACTACACGCTTCCATCAGGCTGGAACAATTATTCTGGTTTGCTTCAGAACTTTACTCCAGCACTTGGAGCAGGAGAAATATTCTGGAACAACATAACAGCTAACATCACTTTAGAAGCGAATCCGGGATTCCAGGAAATCCGTTTGGACTCCTCTTCGGATGAAGGAGCAGCGGACTGGATAACCCCGGATGTCTGGGTCTGGGCAAGAACTTATATAAACCCCGTCCTCGTTACAGATTACACCCCAACGCAGGGGCAGACCATAACCATTACCTGCAAATTAACCTACGATAATGGCACAGTTATTCCCGGAGAAAACATGACCTTCAGAGATGAAAACTATACAGACAATCCGGGAGACAATTTCTGGGAATGGAACCATAGCGATTGGGAGCAGGGGATTTTTGATAACACCACTAATAACCTTACAGGAAACATAACCCTTAACTATACAGGCCCGGGAGATACAAACTGGGCTTTACAGGACAATGCAGGAAACACCTCTGCTCAATATGCCCCAGAAGACATCAATGACGGAGTAACTACGCAGTGCGGTGGTGGGTGGGGAGATTGTTTTGGTGGTTGCTCTCCGTATCCGTGCATAGCAGTCAATATAACTCTTGAAAAACCGTGGGTTATCAACAAGATAAGAACATTCTGGTGGGACCCGGACAATGATGAAGAGTATGACAGGCATTATAACTATTACATCAACGTCTCCCTTGATGGAACAAACTGGACAATGATAGTGGATAGAAGGGATAATGACACAACCTGGGATGGTGGATACCCGGACGCTGTTTACGAAGAGGTTGATGAATTCCAGCCGATATTAGCGAAGTATGTAATGATTGTAGGAACCTATAACTCTGCAAACTCAGGCATTCATTTGATAGAAGCCGAAGTCTATTCTGTTGCTTATGAACAACAAGGAACATACATCTCGGATTGGATAGACACAGGAAAGAACCTTACAAAATTTGCTCTGAATGCACAAACACAGAATACAGAGAATGGGAATATAACCTACTGGTTCCGTTCAAATGGAACCAATGGCCTGAGTGAATGGTATTCTGATATAAAATCTGTTCCTACCAACCGTTACATCCAATTTAAAGCCCGCCTCCAGACCTATGACCTTAATTACACACCAAGTTTGGAAAGCTTAAAAGTCTATGAAGGCAGCAAAATCATTGGATGGTCCTTAACAGATTCCGGTGGCGTTGCTACAAAAGATTATACACTCTCACCTGCCGCGATTCTAGGTGAACACATAATTAACTGCACATATCCGGGTTCCTCAGAGCTTTACACACTCTATAGCCAAAATTCCACCTCGATCCAGGTTCAGGACAAACCCCAAATCCAAAACATTCAAGCAACACCAGACCCGTCAGGCTACGGTCTAAACGTCACAATCTCGGCCAATGTGACAGATTCCGAAGGTATTGATACAGTAAAAATAACCATTGTTTATCCAAACGGCTCAACAATAACTGATGTTATGACAAATGCAAGCAATTCGTATTATGAATACAATTTCACTGACACGTGGTTGCTTGGGGTTTATAACTTTACTATATGGGCCAATGATACAGAAGGAAACACAAATCAAACCGATACGCAGCACTTTACATTGAAATTCTACGGAAAAACAAGAATAGAAACAGACTATCCAAGTTATGATCCAAACACGCTTGTGAAACTTAAGAGCGTATTCAGCGACTGGTGGAACCCAACTTTCTTATATAGAAAGAACATAACCGTTTCCGAAACATCAGGAACTTCCAGAAACAATGCACCAGTAAACATAACCATTCACTTCCCGCCAGGTCACGCTTATAACGGTTCTTTGCGCCTTGTTAATTCCAGCGGAACAACGCAGCCTTATTATATTCAAGACTATTCTTTAAACGGAAACTTCTACACAGCCGCAACCATATTCTTCAATGCAACAGTTCAGGCAAACTCCCAAGAGACTTATTATCTCTACTATACCAATGATTCTGTCGGTTATGTCAGCTATTCTGAAATAACAGGAAACACGCAAGGCTTAACTGTGACAGAAAAACCAGAAGATTATATGGGTTCGTCCATTCTCAACAGAAACGAAACATCAACTTACGGTTATTTAATTATGAAAGTTCAGAGATACCAGTCACCCGGCTGGACAGATGTTGATACTGTTGTGAACGACTTGGAAACCGGAAACCCAAGACTAATCAATCCGTACAACTTTACGCTTTTAGACACAGTCTGGAACGAATGGAATACAGACAGATACGAAAACGGAACATACAGGATTTATGTTGCCTTTACTGACCCGCAAGGCAATGTTCTTGAAACAAGCGACAGTTCATTTATCCAAACCTTCTATAACTTTACAATAAATCCACCACCTTCCATAATTGCAATCAAAAACATAACAATTTACGACGTCACTGACAGCCCCAATACCCACACAGACACATCCAACTTACAGGATTCTGGTTTAAACAAAACATTCTTGCTTTACACAGAAAAGGTTTACAGGATTGAAATCTTGGTTGAAAACTCTCCAAACAGCGAAGAAAACTGGACAATCTCTGATGCTCAGGTTTACCACTTAAACCTTTCCCAATCCTGGGTTGTTTCCTCTTCGGATATTTGGTATTCCAACGGAACGAATTTCGAAGGAGGAAGCTTCACAGGAGGAAATGTTTCTTGGGATACCACACAAGACGGAATTGTTCCAAAAGGTGAGACAGCGACTTTCTATTATGTTGTTAATGTAACTTCAACCTCAGAGGAATTCTGGAATGTTGACTTCTGGATAAATGACACCAATTTCATTAAACACGATTACTCGGTCTTCCATGTGGTTGTTTCAGAAGAACAGCCACCACAATTATTTAACAACACCTACGGTTTGAACACAACCCATGTAAATCGAGGAGGTTCCATGCTTATCTATGCAAACTGGACCGAGGACATTGGATGGGCTAAGGCAGAGTATAACGATACTTCATCTCAGCTCGTAAACCATACCATTACACCTGAAGGAACATGGACAAATCATACCATCCAAACCAATTCATCCTGGCTGCTCGGTCATCACATAGCCAAAATATACGCAGCAGACCTTAACCAAAACTGGAATAATTCCTTGAAATACTTGGATTTCTGGGTCTGGGGATGGGCTCATGTTGAGGACTCACACCCGCAAACTTCCCAAACCATACAGGAAAACGAATCTATAACCTTTTACTGTGAGATCCGGAACGACGCTTCTTTAGCAATTGATCAATATCCAGTGGATTTCTGGATTGATAATGTTTACCAAGGAACCAATTTAACCAATTCCTCCGGCTGGACTTTCTTTAATTTCACAAGTCTTTCATTAGGAACCCACACATTAAAATGCAACATCTCAGACAACTCAAGCCTTTACTATAACATCACGTCTCAAAATTACGCTACTCTTCAGGTTACCGTCAGGGAAAACAACCCCCCACTCTACTCCCAAATCTCCCAGAACAAATCCCTTGCCTACAAAGGAGATTCAGTCCTTCTTTCCGCCTACTGGACTGATGATTACCAGCTGAACCAATCCATACTCGAAACCAATGAAACCGGTTCCTTCCAAAACTCCTCTCTAGCAAACCCCATAAACCTTTCCTATCAATCCCAAGCCTATTCCAACTTCTCTGTT
>QMZY01000057.1 GCA_003663415.1 Candidatus Aenigmatarchaeota archaeon | reverse complement strand
TTATCAAAGGGGTAAACGACCATGAGCTTGGCGATATGATAAGGTTTGGATTTAAAAATAATGATGTAATCCGTGGCGTGAATATACAGCCTGTTTCTTTGGTGGGAAGAATGCCGAGAAAGGAAAGGAACAAATACAGAATAACCATACCAGACGCTATACAAAGGATAGAGGAACAGACCAACAGAGAGATTGCAAAAGAGGATTTTTATCCTGTTCCAAGTGTTATGCCCGTAACAAATTTTGTGGAAGCTTTAACAGGCAAAGCAGAATATGCTTTATCAGCACATTTTGCCTGCGGAATGGCAACGTATGTGTTTAATGATAATGGGAAAATGCTTCCTGTTACAAGGTTTATTGATGTGGAGGGTTTGTTAGAATATCTTGATGTCCTTGGGAACGAAATAAAAGCAGGGAAAAGGAACAAATATATTTCATCTATAAGGCTTCTTTTCAAGCTCGATTCGTTTATAGACAGGGAAAAGGCGCCAAAAGGCTTTTCTATCAAAAAAATGCTTTTCAATGCTTTGGTCAGGCATAATTACAGGGCATTGGGTGCTTTTCATAAAAGCTCTCTTTTCATTGGAATGATGCATTTTCAGGATTTATACAACTATGATGTGGAGAGGGTAAAGAGGTGCGTGATACACTATGCAATACCAGAGGGAAAAATCGTTCCTTTCTGTGCATTCAACGTGATACCTGACAGATACAGGGAAAGCAGCCAAGAGAAACACGGAATAAAAATCCCGGAATGGGAAAAGAAAACAGGGAAAAAACTCAACGAAGATTTGTATAAAAGAGATATCAAAGCTTTGGAAAAATCGCCTCTTTATAAAAAGACTTACAAAGGGTTTTTGAAAAAGAAAAGATAATTATTCTCTTTTCTCAATTGCTTCTGCCACTTTTTGGATTGCAAAAATATAGGCAGCTGTTCTAAAATCTGTTTTATGTTTTTCAGCCATGTCAACAACATTCCAAAAAGCCTTGGTCATAATCTTATCAAGCTTTGCATGTATTTCATCCAGCTCCCAAAAATATCCTTGCATGTCTTGAACCCACTCAAAATAACTCACAACCACGCCGCCGGCGTTAGCCAGAATATCCGGAAATATCAGAACATTTTTCTTTAAAAGAATCTTTTCAGCTTCCGGTGTGGTAGGACCATTAGCGCCTTCTGCTATTATCTTTGCTTTTATTTTGCTTGCGTTTTCAGAGGTTATTACGTTTTCCAAAGCGCAGGGTGCAAGAACATCTGTTTTAAGTTGTAAAAGTTTCTCGTTGGTTATTTTTTTCGCATCAGGAAAACCAACGACACTGCCTGTCTTTTGCTTAAATGACTCTACTTTTAAAGGATTTAATCCTTTTGGATTATATATTCCGCCCTTTGAGTCGCTTACAGCAATGATTTTTATTCCCATTTTATACATTTCTTCTGCAGCTATGTGCCCAAGGTTGCCGTATCCCTGAATAACAGCTGTTGTGTTTTCAGGTTTCATTTCCAAATATTTTAGGGCTTCCTGCACAACCACAGTTAGACCTTTTCCTGTTGAAGCGTGTCTTCCCTCTGAACCGCCAATAGCAAGCGGTTTGCCTGTGACCACACCAAGGGTTGTGTTTCCTGTGTATTTGTTGTATTCATCCATTATCCATGCCATAACCTGGGAATCAGTATAAACATCCGGCGCGGGTATGTCCTTAAGAGGTCCTATAAAATTTATCATTCTTCGTGTATATTCTCTGGTTAAGGCTTCTTTTTCCCTTCTTGACATTTGTTTAGGGTTGCACACAACACCGCCTTTGGCTCCGCCAAAAGGAATACCAACAACAGCGCATTTCCATGTCATCCACATTGCAAGCGCTTTCACCTCCTCAAGAGTGACATTCGGATGATACCTTATTCCGCCTTTATACGGTCCTCTTGCGTTGTTATGGTGAACTCTGTAGCCCTTGAAAACTTTAACCTTTCCGGAATCCGTTTTTATGGGAATACTAACTTCTAACGCTTCTTGAGGCTCTTTTAGAATATTTATAATGTTTTCATCAAGGTTCATTTTTTTTGCAGCTTTTAAAAACTGCTCCTGTGCCATTAAAAAAGGGTTAAACGTTTTTTTCATTTTATCCCTTCGTTGATTTTATGTATTTGAACGCAGAGTTCGATGCAATTGCTCCTTCTGCAGCAGCTGTTATAATTTGGCGGAAGTTGTTTGAACCCGTTGAGATGTCGCCTGCCGCAAACAATCCTTCAACATTGGTTGACATGTCTTCTTTAACTTTTATGTATCCCTGTTCATTTGTTTCCACGTTCAGATTTTTTAGAAGAACCGTTGATGGTATTGAACCGATTTCTATGAAAACGCCGTCCATAGGCATTTCTTTTATTTCACCGTCTATGTCTATAACAATGGATTCCAGTTTGTCTTTTCCTTTGAATTCTTTTATGTTCGATTTGTAAATTATTTCTATTTTGGGGTTTTTTTCTATTCTTTCCTTTGTTATTGGCTCTGCGCGAAGCTCTTCTCTGCGGTAACTGATGTAAACTTTTTTGGCATGCTCTGTCAACATCAAAGCTGTAACACCGGCGGCGTCGCTCCCGCCAACAACACATACGGTTTTGCCTTTAAAGAACGGCGCGTCACAGGTAGCGCAATAAGAAACGCCTTTTCCAAGGAATTTATCTTCACCGGGAACATTTAATCTTCTTTGAACTGTTCCTATGGCAACAATCACGCTGTAAGATTTGAACGTTTCGCCGCTCTCTGTTCTTAGTTCAAAAATATCATTGTTTTTCTTAATGTTTGAAACAGTTGCAAAAAACTTAAGTTCAACACCAACCTTTTCGGCGTGTTCCTGAAATTTTTTAGCAAGCTCTGCGCCAAGAATTGAAGGAAAACCAAGATAGTTTTCTATCATATGCGTTTTTGTCAAATACCCTCCCGGTTCTTTTCCTATAACCAAAGTTTTTAGTTTGTATCTTTTACAATACACTCCAGCACCAAGACCCGCAGGACCAGAACCTATAATAATTACATCATAGATTTCGTCCATAGAGCCACCAAATTCGCTAAAACTATATTATTTATAGAACTGCTCATATATATTGATTTAGTATGAAAAAATATTTTGCTGTTGTTCTTATTTTTTGTATTATGGTCAGCGGGTGTGTGCAGGAGAAGGCGTGTGAAGAAAAATGGAAATGTTCTGATTGGTCTGATTGCATTAACGGTTTCAGAACAAGAAGCTGCAAAGATGTAAATGCTTGCGGAACTGAAAAAACAAAGCCCGTGGAAAGGGTTTCCTGTGAACCAAAATCAGGAGTTCAGTTTAAAGCCGGCATGTGGTCAATGTTTCGCATATCTTCTGGAACAAAACCCGGTTTTGTCAGATACGAAGCCATCGGGCCGGTAACAATCCACGGGAAAAAATACGCCGGCATAGAGATGACAGTGATGTCTGACACCATGGAAACAGTATACGAGTGGTTATATCCCTTGTCTGTTCTTGGTATGCCTTCTTGGGAAATGAATCCTGAATATACAGTGGTAAAGGCTTTGAGGCCTCTAACGGCTGTAAAATGTTCAAAGAATGAAGTATATCCTCATCAGGGATATGTTTCAATAGAAGAAACAAAAAAATATATTGGAAGCGTTTTATCAGGAGAGTTTTTGGGAACAGAAGAATATAAAACCAACGGGAACAAAATCATACAGGTTGAGAAATATAGAATAAAAAACAGGGAATATTGGCTATCTTATGATGTTCCTTTTCTTCCTGTTGCAAAATTAATTGAAAAAACACAGTCGGGCGAAAAAACAACAGAGCTTGTAGATTTTGGAATGAGCGGTGGAAGAGGAGATATAACAGATAAGGAGCTTGATTCTTTTTGTCTGGAATAGGTATTTATAGTCAATATTTAAAATTTCTTATATGCCAAGGAAAAAGAGGCTTGTTGTAATTGACAGGGAACTTTGCAACCCGAAACAAACAGATTACGCCTGTATGAAAGCGTGTCCTGTCAACAGGTCTGGTCAGGATTGCATAACAATTTCCGAGATTGATAAAAAACCTGTTATAAACGAGGAGTTATGTATAGGATGCGGTCTGTGTGTTAAAAAATGCAGTAAAAACGCTATACAGCTTGTTAATCTTCCGGAAGAATTAAATGAAACGCCCATCCACAGATATGGAAAGAACATGTTTTCCCTTTACAGGCTTCCTGTTCCAAAGAAAAATTCTGTAATAGCACTGCTTGGTCAAAACGGAACAGGCAAATCTACTGTTTTAAACATTTTATCAGGTCAGTTAAAACCGAACGCTGGGGTTTTGGATAAAGAAGTTGAATGGGATGAAATAATTGAGAAATTTAAGGGAACAGAGATTCAGGATTATTTGAGGCAAATCAAAGAAAAGAAAATAAAAACAGGGTATAAACCGCAACACGTGGATATGATTCCAAAAATATGGAAAGGAAAGGTTATAGATTTGCTGAGAAAAATCGGGGAAGAAGAAAGGATAAAAGAGGTTGTTTCAAGTCTTGGGATAGAGAGGGTTTTAGATAAGGAAACAGAAAAGCTTTCTGGCGGTGAGTTACAGCTTGTTGCCGTTGCTGCTGTTCTTTTAAAGAACTGCGAGTTTTATTTTTTTGATGAACCTTCAAGCTATCTTGACGTGTATCAGAGATTAAAGGTTGCTAAAGAGATAAGAAAGCTTATGGAAAAAGCTGTTGTTATGGTTGTGGAGCATGACCTTGCTGTTGCTGACTATCTTGCAGACTATACGCATATATTGTATGGAAAACCGGGGGTTTTTGGGATAGTTTCAAAAACCTTTGGTGTGAGAACAGGGATAAACACATACCTTGAAGGGTATATAAAGGAAGAGAATGTAAGATTCAGGGAAGAAGCAATTGTTTTTCAAAAAATGCCAAAAACGTTTGAAAAAACAAAGCTTTTTTTGGCTTTTTCTGGTTTTGAAAAACAGCTGGGTAACTTTTATCTGAAAACAGAACCGGGAAACCTTTTTCATGGAGAAATTATAGGGATTTTAGGTCCTAACAGCATAGGGAAAACAACGTTTATAAAAATGCTCGTTGGTGAGATAAAACCAGATGCAGGAGAACCTATTGAAGGTCTAAGTTTAGCGTATAAACCACAGAGGCTTGTTTTAAAGGCAGAAGAAGAGAATCTCTCTGTTGAGGAGTTCCTGAGGGAAAAAACGCAAAAAACAGATTTTTCTACGCAGGAAAAAAACATCCTGAGGGTGTTGGGTGTGGAAAAAAATAAAGAAAGAACAATGAAAACATTATCCGGCGGCGAGCTTCAGGGTGTTTTTGTGTGCGCGACCCTTTTGAAAGAAAGCGAAGTAATGCTTTTTGACGAGCCTTCTGCTTTTCTTGATGTTGAACAGAGATTAAAGCTGGCAAAAATATTAAGGCAGTACAGTGAAAGCAAAGGTGTGGCGTGCTTTGTTGTGGACCATGATTTGCAGTTTATAGACAGCGTGTCTGACAGGATAATGGTTTTTGAAGGTGAGAAAGGTAAAAAAGGATACGCACCGCCGCCTTATTTTTTGGAAGAAGGAATGAATGTGTTTTTAAAAAGGATTGGCACTACATACAGAAGAGACCCTGCAACAGGAAGGGCAAGAGCAAATAAACCCGGTTCTCAAAAAGACATAGAACAGAAAAAAACAAACACTTATTACTATACAGACAATAAATGAGTTTTCCTTTGGATCAAACCTTTCTTGAAAAGGTTTGGTTAACGCTTTCTTTTCAAATGGAAGCGGTTAGCTCCTTTCTGCTCAAGCTCTTTCTTGAAAAGATGTTGGAAGCGGTCAGCTCCTTTTTGCTCCAGCTTTTTCTTGAAAAAAGCTGGGTTAACGCTTTCTTTTCCAAAAAGAAAGGGTTATATGGAATTGTGTTTTCTTTCCGTTAACGCTTTCTTTTTTAAAAAGAAAGGGTTATAT
>QMZY01000056.1 GCA_003663415.1 Candidatus Aenigmatarchaeota archaeon | reverse complement strand
TGAGCAATCAGTATCATCGCAAGTTTTTTCCCTGTATATTCTGTATAGTAACCAGACACTATTTCTTGATGCGCCTCGGGTATGTGAAACGGCGGGATTTCTACTTTTGCAAGCACGGAAACAAAGAACGCTGCAGCAGCGAAAGGAAAGCTCAAACACAACCAGCCATTGGAAATCTGATACATATTGACAGCAGCAGGAAACAGCAAAAGCCTGCCTGATGCCAGAGCAGCAACCGCAACGGAAACCACAAACGGAAATTCATATCCTATCATTTGTATAATACCCCGAACAGAGCCTATTACCGCAAAGGGATTTGAAGATGAAAAACCAGAAAGATACAGGCACAAAGAACCAAAAACAAGAAAATAGATAAGCACCACTATGTCTGAATTTCCCAAAGGAACAACACCTGCTATTGGTGTGAGAAGCCCTGCTGTTATGATGGAAATCATAGCTACAAACGGCCAGAACGTGTATCCAATTTTTGCTTGTTCTGGTTTTATATCTTCTTTACCAAGAAGCTTTAAAATATCAAAAAAAGGCTGCCATATCGGCGGTCCTATTCTGTGCTGCATCCTTGCAGAGATTTTTCTGAATATGCCTGAATACAAAAAACTGAAAAAAACAATAAAACCAACCCCGGGATAAACCAGAACCCTGACAAGAC
The DNA here is from genome assembly GCA_003663415.1 of Candidatus Aenigmatarchaeota archaeon. Classification (GTDB taxonomy): domain Archaea; phylum Aenigmatarchaeota; class Aenigmatarchaeia; order QMZP01; family QMZP01; genus QMZY01. Next base: position 5,324 of record QMZY01000056.1, on the reverse strand, counting down.
TTTCTATCATTTCCTTTCCTCCAGTCTTTTCAAGTATGCCTCATCGACAGTTTTTCTTTCACCGGACTTAACATCAATTAAAGTAACCCTGTCGCAGCATGAAAAGCACGGGTCTATTGAAGCCACTATTATCGGCAGGTCAGCGAGCTGTTGCCCCTTCAAAAGTATTCCAAGAGAATTGGCTATATTAACAAAACTTGGTGTTCTTATCCTCAGCCTCTCTGGTTTGTCTGTTCCGTTTGAAACAGCATAATAAAAAAGCTCCCCTCTTGGAGCTTCTGTAACAGACACAGCTTCATTTGTTTCTATAACAAAAGGGGCTTTAACCTTCAGGGTTTTTTCCAAACCAGGCAAAGCCTTCAAGCAAGCCTTTAAAATTTTTATTGATTCAAAAACCTCGTATATTTTTACCATTATTCTTGCGAGAACATCTCCTTCCTCTCTAACAATAACATTCCAGTCAATCTTGTCATAAACAAGATATGGTATGTCTTTCCTGACATCTGTCTTTACTCCGGAAGCCCTTGCCACAGGGCCAACAATTGAATATTTATCAACGAGCTTCTTTGGCAGCAAACCCAGACCAACGCTTCTTTTTCTTATCAGCTTATCAGAATAAAAAACCTTTGCATAGTATTGGCCCCTTTTTTCAAGATAATCAAGTTTTTTTATCATCTCCGGAATTCTGTTTTCCGGAACATCTCTTCTCACACCACCTACAGCAGACATGCCATAGTTGACTCTGTTGCCTGATATCATTTCCAGAATATCCAGCACAGCTTCCCTGTCTTTCCACGTGTACATAAAAACAGTATCCAAACCCATCTCATACGCCATTACGCCAAAAAACAGAAAATGGGAATGAAGTCTTTCAAGCTCCAATATTATTGTCCTGATATATTTTGCTCTTTCCGGAATTTCAAGACCAATAAGATTTTCAATGCACTGACAGTATGTTACAGTATGGATGCCGCTGCATATTCCGCATATCCTTTCTGCCAGATATATGTTTTGTATATAGTTTCTTCTTTGCATTAATTCCTCTATCCCCCTGTGCATATATCCTATATTTACATCCACATTGACTATGGTTTCTCCGTCAAGATGAACCATAAGGTTTTCCGCTTCCACATACATCGGGTGCTGCGGACCCACAGGCAATATGTAACACTTTCTAACATCTTTTTCTTTCATATTATTCGCCTTCTTTAATGCTTTTTCTTAACGGCGTTTTCGGGGATTTTTTGCCCAGAAGAATCTTTTTCAGGTTTTTGTTTCCCGAAAAAACCACACCAAGCATTTCAAAATTCTCCCTTTCAAATACGCCGGCTCCGGGAAAAAGTTTCGTCACAGATTCTATTTTCGGTTTTTTTCTGTCAATTTCAACCTTGATGTTAAGCACAAGCTTCTCTGAGGTAAATGTATAAACAAGCTCTATTGTTTTTCCATTGTCATGACCGGATATTGAAGATATTCTTTCCGTAAGCTCAGCTGTTTTTTCCATTGTTTTCAAAAAATCCTTTTTATCGATTTTGGCGAACACCGCATTTCCATGCGTCTTGTAAATCTCAGCCAAGCCTGTTATTTTTTTCCTGAAAGAATCACTCATGTTTTTCCTCCCACAATTGCAAAGCCTTCATAACCCCCTGCAAAATAGCTTCTGGTTTTGGAGGGCATCCCGGAATATATACATCTACAGGCATTATTTTATCCAAAGGACCGTCAATATTGTACGCATCGTGAAAAATGCCTTTTGATATGGCACATGAGCCAACAGCCACCACAACCTTTGGTTCAGGCGTTTGCTGGTATATTCTTTCCAGTCTTGGGCGGATTTTTTTTGTGACAGCCCCGTCTATAAGAAGAATGTCTGTGTGTCTGGGATTGGCTTTACTAAGACCGCCAAACCTTTCTATATCATATCTTGGATTAAGAACAGCAAACAATTCTATAGAACACCCGTTGCAACCGCCTGTATCAAGATGCAAAAACCAAGGAGACTTTTTTCTTGCATAATTCAATGTTTTCTCCACAAGCCTGAAGAGCATTGTTTTTACCACGTTATCACCAATACAAACACAAGGACAGCCATGCCTAAAAATATCCATAAAAGATAATCGCTCAGCACGCCGGTGTGCCACTCCCTCAGTTTCTCTATTTTTAGAATTTTTATCAGGTTTCTATAAAATGTTTCTGAAGGAATGTTTAATTCTTCTGGCTTCATGTCCTCCCCGCAGGCATATATTTTGTTTTTTTCACTTTCTCTTTCACCGGTTTTTTTCTTTTCCTTCCAATAAAAAACAAAACCAATACCCAAAGCTAACAAAAAGAAAACATACGCTGCATTTGCTAAAGGATATCCTGTCATGTAAGCACAGCTCCTATATATTGCTGTTTATTTAGGCTTTGCACCATAAGATTTGATATATCTATTGAAAAGCCGGGGAAAACGCCCAGTAATATTATAATTCCAACAAGAACAATTAAAGGCAGCTGCATTGACAACGGAATTTTTTTCTGTTTAGCGCCGGGCTTTGCGTTACAAAGGAACACAAGATAAAAAGCCCTTAGCATATATGCCAGTGTTAAAGCGCTTGACACAAGAGCCAGAACAGTAAGGACCGGAGACACCTGGAATGTGGCTACATATATAAGCCACTTGCTCACAAAACCATTAAACAAAGGAACACCAACAAGAGAAAGCGCTCCTATGATAAAAGAATATCCTATAACAGGATTGAATTTAAATTTGCCTGATATCTCATGCATGTTGTCTGTTTTGGCCTGATAAACAATAAAACCCGCGCACAAAAAAAGCAAGCCCTTTATTATGGAATGGTTTATTATATGAAGCACCCCGCCGGACAAACCCGTTTGTGTTCCAAGACCAACTGAAACAGCAACGAAACCCATCTGGCTTATGCTGGAATACGCAAGAAGCCTTTTCAAACTGTTCTGAACAAGCGCTAACAAGGCACCGCCCAGCATTGAAATTGCACCAACAATCATTAACATCCACAATAACACAGACACGGGGTTAAACACAGTGAAAACAAGCCTGAGCACAGCGTACATGCCCACGTTTGTGGTCACACCAGAAAATATTGAAGTGACAGGTGAAGGCGAGGCCTGATAAGCGTCAGGCAGCCATGCGTGAAAAGGAACAAGGCCGGATTTTATAAACATCCCTGTGATTATCAGCGCAAGCGCTGTTCCTATGACAGGATTAGCAGTTCCGGAAACCTTAACCGCAATGTCAGCCATATTCAGTGTGCCCAGAACCCCGTAGATAAAAGCAATGCCGAGAAGAACAAGAGATGTAGCAAGCGAACCTATAATAAGATATTTTATGGCGGCTTCCAGCGACTCCTTTTTCTTGAAAAACGCTGTTAAGGCATAGGAAGAAACACTGAGTATTTCCAGATAAACGAACATGTTGAATATATCCCCTGTGTTTATTACGCCAAGCGTTCCAACCAGAACAAGGCACACAAGCGAATAATACTCTGTTTTCTTATATTTTATGTATTTATGAGAAAACACCACAGCAAGCAAAACAATAAAAATAAACGCTACAGACAAAAAAACCGATAACGGGTCAAAAACTATGGATATGCCAAAAGGCGCTTTCCATCCTTCCATCTGATACACCACCCTTCCTTTTGACAAAACATCCGGTATCATAGAAATGCTTAACAGAAGCGAAAGGAAAAGACCAGCAAGAGTTGTGTGGATTATGTATTTTTCTGTTTTAAGGCTGACAAGAGGTATTAAAAACGTTGTTGCGAGCATTACGGCTATGGGAAGAAAACCAAATATCATTTTTACCCCCTCATCTCCGGGATTTTTCTAACACTAAGCGTTTTGAATTTTCTGTAAAGAGGTATTATAATTGAAACAGCCAGCGCTGTTACAGAAAGGTTAATTACTATAGAGGTAAGCACAAGAGCCTGAGGCAAAGGATCCACAGCAAGAGAAGCAAGCCTTGTAAAGTTAAGGTCCTGCATTATTGGAGGCACCCCGCCTGCTCTGTAGCCAAGCGATAAAAGAAACAAATGAATACCATTTGAAAAAAGAGCCAGACCAGTAATTTTTTTCAGGATATTGTCCTTTAACAAAAGCGCATAAAAACCAATTATTACCAAAGCCATTGCTGCAATATATGGTATCATTCTCTCACCAGTGAATATAAAATCAAGACTATTGCAGTTATCACCATAAACATTCCGGTGACATTGGAAAAAAGAGTAAAACCACCGCTCCATAATTTTAAAGGCGTTTGCAGCTCTGTCAGTTCTTTTCTAAAAAGGCTTCCAACAGAGAGTATAAGAATCATTAAGAATATACCGGAAACGCTTTTAAGGTCTATCAACTCGCTCACTGTGAGTTTATGCTCAACATCCGGCTCCCTAAAAACCAATACAAGCAAAGCAAAACCAGTCGCTATTACTGCTCCAGCTGGAAAAGCACCGCCCGGGGTTAAATGCCCGTGAAACGCTATGAAAGCGCCAACTAACAATATAAAGGGAAACAATATCCTTGAAATAGTTTTAACGATTACGTCCATTCAGTTTCCTCCTTATTATAAGAATAACACCAATTGTAGCTGTGAACAGAACAGTTTCTTCTCCCAGCGTGTCATATCCCCTGAAATCCCAGACTATGGAATTTACTATATTGGCCGAACCTGTTTTTTCAAGACCGTTTTGTATGTAATACATTGCAACCCCCTTTTCTGAAAAAACACCAAAAGGGGGCAAATGCATAACAGACCAGAACATAAAGCACGCTAATAAAATTATAACCAGTTTTCCAAAAACCCTGTTTTTTTCCTTCATTCCTCTAACCTCCTGGTTTTCTTTACTGCTATGATAAGTATAAATGTGGTAAGAGCTGAACCAACAGCAGCCTGTGTTATAGCCACGTCAGGAGCAGCCAAAAGAAGAAAAACAAACGCCAACAAAATATCCGCTGCACCAAATATTATTGCCATATGAAGCAGGTCCCTGATTTCAACTATAACAACCGAAAGCATGACCAAAACTACAAGACAGATTTCAAGCAGCATACTATCTCCTATTTTTCAGCTCATCCTTTATAACTTTTGGCTTTACACCAACGTCATATGCTGACCTTGCCATGATGTGTGCAGAGGTAGGGCTTGTTAACAAATTTATTATTATTATCAGCAAAATCTTGACAGAGTAGATATTCCAGAATGTTTTGACAATTAAAGCCAGCAAAGCAAGGGTCATTCCACCCATAGAAACAACTGTAGCGGCGTGTGTTCTTGTATAAAAATCCGGAAACCTCAGCAACCCAAC
>QMZY01000055.1 GCA_003663415.1 Candidatus Aenigmatarchaeota archaeon | reverse complement strand
ATTAATAATATGTATCATGAAAAACCAAACAAAATTGTGGGTAACGGTTGGGATTGTTGTTGCGATTGTTATTGCTTTGATTGCTGTGTTTCCTGTGCAGAAGCAGGAGGAAGAGGTTATTAAAGTTGTTTTTATCGGCCCCTTAACAGGTAACCTAGCTGCACCGATAGGAGTGCCTCACTCAAGAGGATTAATACTTGGAGTAGAAGATTTAAAAGAGAGTGAAGTAAATATTGATATATTGTGTGAAGATGATCAAAGTGATAAAAAAGCAGCACTGACAATTGCTAGACAACTTACAGAAACTGACAAGAATGTTAAAATTTTAGTAAGCCCTCTAAGTGGCGTTTCCTTTGCTTTAGCTCCTATTGCAAAAGAGAAAGACATAATTCTATTTTCCACTGGAGCAAATCCAGAAATAGCAAAAATAAATAACAATACTTTTAGGTTTTTTATAGATACTGATCAAGAAGCGGTAGTGATGGCTGAATATGCAAAAAATAATTTGAAATTAAACACAGTAGCGATTCTTTATCAAAATGATGAGTTCGGAATTTCAGAAAGAGATGCGATAAAGAGGGAATTCGAGAAAAGAGGCATTGATATAATTCAAGAAGAAGCTTATGAAATTGGAGCGAACGATGTAAGGTCCCAAGTTACTAAAATTATATCAAAAAAGCCAGATGCCATAATATTTACTGGATTTGGTTCTGGACTTGTTACAGCCATCAAAACTGTAAGAGAGTTTAATTTTGAGGGCATCTTATTTAGCGATTTGAATGCAGCGTATCCGCCTCTATCAACAGATTTGGTTAATTTAACTGAAGGAATGTATATAACTGATTTTAAATTTGATAGGAATGATCCTAAGATTAAAAAATTTATTAGCGAATTCCATAACGAGTTTGGTAATATTAGAGTTTATCCTAATTCAGCTTTAGAATACAGTGCAGCTCAAATAATAGGTCAGCTAATAAAAAAATGTGGAAGTAACATTAATTGTATGAAGAAGGAAGTATATTTATCTGAATTTGATACAGTTTTGGGAAACGTGGTCTTTGATAAAGATGGAAATGCTATTGCTCCAGTTATTCTAAAACAAATTGTTAATGGACAAGAAGTGATAGTAAAATAAAAATTTTATACAAAACCGCCAATTCGTGCCATACGAAATTTTTCTTTTTCCCATTCTTTCTCTCAAAATCCAAAAATTTATTAAGTTAGCTATGAATTTATTTAGAAGGTGTTGCATATTTATAAAGAGGTTGAAAATGATAGCATTACAGCTTTTAATTAACGGCTTGATTGCAGGGGCAATCTATGCTTTGGTTGCAACTGGCTTTTCTTTAATTTATTCTGTCTGCAAGTTTGTTCATTTTGCTCATGGCGCCACAATTGCTTTTTCTGCTTATTTTTTGTATTTTCTTTTTTCAATACTTGGCCTGAACTTTGGTTTTGCTGTTGTTTTGGCAATTGCTTTTGCTTCTCTTCTTGGTTATGGAATGAATTTTTTTGTTTACAAACAATTAAGAAAAAGAAAGGCATCTTCTGTAATTTTGCTTATAGCAAGTTTTGCATTGCTTATCTTTTTTGAATCCTTAATTTTGCTTTTGTTTGGTGCTGATGTCAAAACAATTGGTTTTATTAAAATTGCTAAAGGATTGGAATTTTTTGGAGCTATAATAACACCGCTGCAGATTTTTATTGTTGCAGCAAGTTTTGTTTTGCTTGGTTTACTCTTCCTTTTCATGAAAAAAACAAAAATCGGCAAGGCAATGAGGGCTGTTGCTGATAACAAAGAGGTTGCTGAAGTTGTTGGCATATCCTCTGAAAGAATTTATGATTATGTTTTTATTATTGGCTCTGCTATTGCTGGCATAGCTGCCATACTTGTCGGCCTTGAGCAGAATCTTGAGCCAATGATGGGAACGAATTTGATGATTAAAGGTTTTAGTGGTGCGATTATTGGTGGTATTGGTTCTGTTCCTGGCGCGATCCTTGGTGCTTTTTTGCTTGGCTTTGCTGAAAACTTTGGAATTTGGTTTTTGCCATCTGGATATAAAGATGCGATTGCTTTTATAATATTGTTTGCCTTCCTCTTATTTAGACCACAAGGGATTTTGGGAATTAAAAAGAATGAATGAAAAAATCCAATAGAGAAAACGATTACAGATATTAAGAATTTAATTATAAAATATGAAAAAAAGCTTAATAGAAAAATAAGTTTGCGTATTTTTCTGAAAAGAAATGGAAAAGATTAAAAGCGAAAAGTCCAGAATTAATAAATAATATCTGTAATGGCATTACTCTGTCCGGACAACTAGAGGTTGTAAAATGAATTTTGAAGAAAGTTTAAAGCTGGACAATTTGTTAAAACAGGTGCTGTTAAAATGTTGATTGAAATTCCAAAAATGATAAAAGATTAGAGGGGTTTAAAATGCTAAAAGTCAAAAACCTCAAAAAATATTTTGGAGGTGTTAAGGCAGTTGATGGCTGTAGCTTTGAGGTTAAGCAAGGAACAATTACTGCTTTAATAGGCCCGAACGGCTCTGGAAAGACAACAGTCTTTAATCTTATTTCTGGTATTTTGAAAGAGGATTCGGGAAAAGTAATTTTTGACAATATAGACATAACCCACTTCTCTCCAGAAGCTGTATCTAATATTGGAATATCAAGACTTTTTCAACAAACCAGACTTTTCAATAACCTGACTGTTAAAGAGAATCTTCTTTTAGCTTTGGACAATGAAGACACAAAGTTTTGGAAAAATGTGTTTGGATTTAACAAAATAACAAAGGAAAAGGAAGAAAAAATAAGAGAAATGCTAAATCTCGTTGGGATGGAAAGATTTGAGAATAAACTTGCAAGAGAGTTTAGTTATGGTCAAAAAAGATTAGTTGACTTAGCAAGAACGATTTTAAATCCTCATAAGTTATTGATGCTTGATGAACCTGTTGCCGGGGTTAATCCTTATCTGAGAGAAGAGATAGCAGAGATTCTAAAAACATTAAAAAAACAAGGAGAAGCAGTCTTATTAATAGAACATGATATGAATTTTACTTTAAAGCTTGCTGATTGTATTATTGTTATGGGAGGAGGCAAGATTATAGCTGAAGGGAAACCAGAAGAGATAAAAGGTAATCCAAAGGTTCTGGAAGCCTATTTAGGTGAGTGAGAATGCTTAGAATAAAGAACCTAAGATCAGGATATAATGGAGTGGAAGTGCTCCATAATATAAATCTAAATGCAAACCCAGCAGAGATTGTAGCTATTATTGGACCGAATGGCTCTGGGAAATCAACTCTGCTCAAAAGCATTTTTAATTTATGCGAGATTTATTCTGGTAGCATAACTTTTAAAGATAAGAATATTACAAACCTGCCTACATACGAGTTGATCTATGAAGGTATTAGTTATGTTCCTCAGGGGAGACAAGTTTTTGGCAATTTAACAGTTAGAGAAAACCTTGAAGTTGGTGCCTTCGTCATGATGGACCATGAGTTGTTGAAAAGGAATATAAGAGATATTTTTGATAAATTCCCATTTTCAGAAGAAAAACAAAATGACTATGCTTTCACTTTATCGGGTGGACAGCAACAGATGTTAGCGATTGCAAGGGCATTAATGCAGAATCCAGAACTGTTATTGTTGGATGAACCATCTCTTGGTTTATCTCCAAAAGCGATGAAAGAACTTTTTGAAAAAATAAAACAGATAAACAGAGAAGGGATTGCAATAATTATTGTTGAACAGAATGCAAAACAAGCAGTAAAAATAGCCCATCGAACCTATGTTCTAGAAGATGGAAAAATGGCTTTAGAAGGTGGAAGAGAGATACTGAAAGACAAAAGAATAAAAAATATTTATTTTGGTGGGAGATAAAATTTAAAGTTTGCAATTTATTGTGTCAGGAACTATAATCCAAAATTTTATATTGTTTTTTTCCAAAATAAAACAGTGAGTCCATGTTTAAAGCAATTTATAAATCAACAAGGTTAATTACAGGGAACCCTGAAAGCAATGTCGCAATAGTTTGTCTCTGGACCAAAGCAAAGGAAATAGCAGAAAAAATTGACCCGTCAAAATATGCTGTTATGGGTCAGTTGTTTAGTGCAGAACGCGGATTGGATATTCTTGTAAGAAACCTTTTAGCGAACCCTGATATAACAAATCTTATTATAACCGGGAACGACCTTTCGAAATCAGGGATAGTTTTGAAGGATTTTTTTGAAAAGGGTTTTGAAAGAGGGAAAACTGAAGTCACAGGCAAGCCTGTATGGAGAGTGAAAAGCACATATCCTGGTTATATAGAGCTTGATATTCCAGAATCTGCTCTTAATCAATTGAGAGAAACCATAAATGTAACATGGGTTGAGAATATAGAGAAATTTGATTTCTCAAAATTGATAAAACCTGAGAAAAGGAGGGAAAAAATGGTTTTTGAAAAGAAAGAAGAGGAAATAAAAAAATATCACGGTGAAGACGCTGTTTATGTGGTAAGGCATGAAAAGGTTGCGGGCGTCTGGTTAAAGATTCTTGACACAATTCTCAAATACGGCTACAAATCCAGAACACATTACGATGACGAGCAAAAAGAAATTCTTAATCTTGTGTCTGTGATAACTAATGAAGACCCAAATAACTTTCATATGCCTGAATTTCTTCCCTGCAGCAAAGAACAGATAGAAAACTATATCCCGAAAGTTACAACAGACTATAAGGAAGAGGGCATAACCTATACGTACGGGTCAAGAATGAGGTCCTGGTTTGGCAAAGACCAGATTAAAGAAGCTGTTGCAAAACTCGTAAGAGAACTGAACTCCAGAGCCGTCGTTATAAACCTCTGGGACTCCACTCAGGATTTAACAATAGGAGGAAGTCCTTGTATAAACCATATATGGCTCAGAGTCAGGGAAGACAGGCTTTACATGACAGTCACAATAAGAAGCAATGACATGTTTGAAGCGTATCCTGAGAATGCTTTTGGTATGAGGGCTTTGCAGGAAGTGATAAGAAAAGAGCTCATATCTGAGCTTAAAAAAAAGGGAACGGAAAAAAACATAAAACTCGGGAGCCTTATCATAAATTCCCAGTCAGCACATATATATGATGATTGTTTCTATAATGCGCAGAAAATTGTTAAGGAACACCTCCCAAAATATACCAAACTGCCAAGAGAGGATCTGGATCCAAGAGGAAGTTTTGTAATAGAAACGGTTGATGGAAAAATTAAAATTGAGCATATCTCGCCAACCAACGAGGTTTTAGGAGTGTATGAAGGGGAAACTGCCTTGGAGTTAAGGGATATATTAATCTCTGAAAACCTTTTTGGAAACCCTGCTCATGCGCTTTATCTGGGAACAGAATTAATGAAAGCTGAGATTGCTTTAAAAAATGGCTTAGAATATGAACAAGACGGTCCTTTAAGGCTTGAAAAACAAACAGAAACCACTCAAACAAAAGAACCCGGCACTCAATCAGAGCCTGTTATACAATCAGAAAGTCTTTCGCAAGGCACATCAAAAGGTTTTCAAACAAAGATTGTAACATATATTAATGCCGGCGGAAGGGAAATAAAATCGGTTTCAATGCAAAAGAAAGAGGATGATTTTGAAAGGATATTAAGAAGCGCCGGGCTTTGCAGGATTTTTAATTAAGGTGAAAACATGATAATTCCAGACCATGAGATAAAAAAACTGATAAAAGAAGGTAAGCTTATTGTTGAACCGATTGAAAACCCTGAAAACCAGATACAATCTGCATGGATCGAACTAAGGCTGGGTTCAGAATTCAGGGTTTTCAGATACACAACAGAGCCTTTTATAGATTCCAAAAATCCTAAAGAATATACAACACTCTACAAAACAGACGGAGAGCCTTTTGTTTTACATCCAAAAGAATTCGTTCTGGGCATAACACACGAAAAAATAAAAATTCCATCTGACCATGCCGCGTATGTTGATGGAAGGTCTTCTTTGGGAAGGCTTGGGGTAACAGCGCATATAACTTCCGGGTGGGTTGACCCGGGGTT
>QMZY01000054.1 GCA_003663415.1 Candidatus Aenigmatarchaeota archaeon | reverse complement strand
TTGAGCCACTCTTCTGCTTCTTCTCCTCCAGAAGGGAAAGGGGGCAAAGGAATAAGGCAGTTTCCATGGTGTTTTTCTTCATCAGACAAAGCAAAAGGGGTTTTTCCAGAATCCGCTGAATACCTTGTCAACCAGCTTTCAGGAGAATTGGATTTATAAACATTACAAGCGCTGCCTCCAACATCAACACTGGAGCAGTCCCTCTCAGAGGATGTGCAGGAACGAAGATATTGAACATCGTAATATTTTATCCCTTCAACAATGAAAGGCATAGAAACAAGTTGCAAAAATAAAAGGAAAACAATGATTTTTGAAAGGTTTTTCATTACATGGTTAAATTTTTGTTGAAAACAACTGACCTGTTTTATGAACTTATCCTGCCGGGCATAGGAAATGGGGATAAAAACAAAAATTGATAAAGAACCTTTGAGTTTACTAAAATTCATATTAATAATTTGTGAAATATTATTTATATTGGTTCTGCAACTTGAAATCCGTGAACGATTGTTTTTGTGGTTTTGAACGTTTTCTGTCAACCGATGCAAAAACCCAAGCTCTAAGTTTACGGGCTCGGGTTGACATGGCATGGTTTAGAAAGTTTTTATAACAGTCTTAAGTTAATAAATAAGCAATGATTAAAAAACAAGGCTGTATATTAATTGGAATACTTGTAATTTTAGCCTTTGTTTCAGTTAGCGGCTGTATTAAACAAACACAAAACCAGCAATCTCAGAAAACGCTTGTGAACTCTTCTTCCAGGCAGTATGATCAAAACAAATCCTCTCCTTTTAATTCGTCAGATCTGGGCATTAAAGAGATAACATGGATAAATGATACAAGTTTACAAGTTAAAGCTTATGTAAATATAAATTGTGCTGAAAAAATTGAGAACACAGATTATGAGATAATTGATGGTAAAATTGTCTTGATATACAAATCCCCAAGATGTAAGATTTTTTGTGCAAACTGTTTCTGTACTCATGAATTAGTTTATAATTTTACTAATCTGGAAAAAAAAAGACTATCAATTTGAGTTAAAAAGAGTGGAATAAGCTCCCGGGCTCTCAAAGTTTCTCGGGTGTGAGTTCTTCGGAGCCAAAGAGCAAAAAAGTCAGAAATTAGATGCGTAAGCATTTTCAAGTGGCGGAACAACCTGTTTCTTTCTGCTCATAACCCCATCAAGCCATACTCTGTTATTCTCAAGTTTTTTTCCAAAGGCCTTCTTTACTATGTTTTCATCATCTGCTACAACAAGGAGCAGAGTTCCTTCTTTCATTATGTCAGTAATCATAAAGTAAATTCCATTATAATTGCGTTCTTCCTTCATTTCCTTCAATTCGTTTATGAGTTCGTCTATCCTGTCCTTAACGAGTTCCAAATCCACAATTTCTATCTGCCCGATTCCGAGCTTGCTTCCTGACATATCAAACTCCTTAAAATCCCTTGCAATTATCTCCTTGGCTGAAAGACTGCTGATATTTGAAAGCTTTGATTTAATTTCTATTCCAAAATTTTGTATGTTATCTATTCCTGCGATTTTTGCAAGTTCCTTAGCAAGTTTTATATCCGTTTCTGTCGTTGTTGCGGATTTGAATATTACTGTATCGCTCAAAATTGATGATAACATTAACCCGGCAAACTCTTTCAGTATTTCCACATTTGTCCAATCGAATAAAAGTTTTAATATCGTTCCTGTGCTGCCCACTGGCAGATTTACAAACAGTATTGGATTTGGTGTTGTTATATCCCCTATCTTATGATGATCAATTATTGCAATTATCTCAGCTTTATCGATATTACGCGGTGCCTGAGATTTTTCGCTGTGGTCAACAAGTATTATTTTCTTTCCGTCCGCGTTTGTCATAATCTCTGGCATGCCTGTGTTGAATTTCTCAAGGACATGCTTTGTTTCCGGATTCGGTTCGCCCTGTATTGCTGGAACTGCGTCTTCATCAAGTTTTATTAACCCGTGTTTCTTTTTCCATTTGTTTAGCAGATATGCAAACACTATCGCTGAACAAACGCTGTCTGTGTCCGGATTTTTATGACCTACAACGTATACCATATTTATCAATTCTTACAAGCCTTTATTAAGTTTTCGTAATTCTTGGCTTCGTCTGTCATCTTGTCTTAACAGTTTCTTAATTGGACACTGAAAGCATGATTCTTTCAGGCTGGATGTAATTCCTGAGGTCTTCAAAAAACAATCAAAATTTGAGCTTACAGTTAAATTGGCAATGCAAATAATAATTTTAAGTTTGGTTCTTTAATAATAACTATGTATGTTTTTAAAGAATGGGAAGATGCTAAACTTAGACTGTGGTCAAAAGTAAAGAAACTGAAAAAACATATTCCTGAGTATAGTTATTCAGATTCGAACCGTGCTTATTCTACAGATGAAAAGTTTTGCGGATTTGTTATTCAAAAACTGAGGGACGTGAAATGGAAAATTGTTGATGTGCTGAATATGCTTTTTGAAACAGGCGTTAATAATCTTGAAATGCTTGAAAAAACAAAAAACGAAATTGATATGTTTTTAGACGAAGTGAAAATAAGAGAGCTGTCCTGCAGGAGGAGTATCACTTCAGAGGTTTTGGACAGCATTGTTGAGTATGATTTTAATATTACTGAAGAGCTTGAAAAACTGAAAAGAGAAACCGAGCTGCTTTTTGAGTTCTCTTTAAAAATAGAAACTCCTGCAAACAGAATGTTTGATGAGAAAGACATCGTTGAGCTTAATAAAAAAGTGCAAACCATAGAAAAACATGTTAAAAAAATAAGAGAAATGTTTGAAGAAAGGGACAAGCTTATAAACCTGAAAAAACTCCATTTGTTAGATTTGTTAAAGAAAAAATAACCATTTAATCATTTGGTCTTTAGCATACAGCTGACTATTAAGTTTTTTTATATAAAGAAACAATTAATTTATATGAGGCATGAAGAGAGGCTTCAGATGTTGTGGGCTGTTAGTTTTATAATTTCAGGCGTTGTTTTTGGTCTTGCTTTCTGGTTCACGCCGATAATTGGTTTTCTTGCTGTGCTGGGTTATATAATACTTTACGTAGGTCTTGCTTTTGCTTTCTTGATGGTTTTCAGGGGCATGGCAACATTGAATATAGAGCTTATGGATGCGTTAAAAACGAGAAAAAAAGAGCTGGAAGAAATGAAAAGGGCTGTTGAGAAAAAATATTACAAAAAAAAGATAGACGAGGAAACATTCAAAAAACTTATGCAGGATTACGAAGAAAAACTAACAGAGATTGAAGTAAAAATAAACAACCTGAAGAGAATTTAATTGTTTTCTTGGTTCTTTGGCAATTCTATGGCTATGATTTTGGATTCTCCGTCTTCCATGGAAATACCATAAACCCTGTCTGCTTCCCTTATCAAAGCATCATTGTGCGAAATAACAATAAACTGAGCAAACTTGGAATGCCTTTTTATTAATTCAGCAACTCGCTTTGTATTAACTTTATCAAGTGCTGCATCTGCTTCGTCAAGAAGATAGAAAGGCGAGGGCTTGTATCTTTGGATGGCAAACAAAAATGCAAAAGCTGTTAGTGTTTTTTCGCCTCCTGACATGCTGTCTATATGGAGAAGTTTTTTACCTTCTGGTTGAACCTGAATAACAAGACCCGATTCCAGATCATTGGGAACTTCCAGACTTAGCCGCGCCTCGCCGCCTGTTAATCCTTTGTAAACTTCTCTGAAATGTTTTGATATTTCGTTAAGAGTGTGCATAAACACTTCTATTCTTTTTTCTTCTATGTCTCTTATAGTGTCTTCTATCGAGTTTTTCTCTTCAACTATCTTATCAACCTTTTCCCGGAAGTTTTCAAACTCTGTTTTTATTTCTTCAAAATCCTCAATCGCTTTCATATTTACAGGCCCTAAAGACTCAATTTCAAGGATTGTTTCTCTTTCCTTGTTTTTAAGTGTTGGTGTTTCAAAATCTATAAACGGTTTCAGTTCTTCTGGATTCGTTTCCTTTCCTTCTTTTGACCTTTCCCACTGGATTCTGAGGTCATCGAACCTTGCTTCAAACCTTGCTTTTTGTATGCTTAGCTTTCCTGTTTCCTGTTGAAGAACAAGAAGCCTCTCGTAGAATTCTTTCCTTTCTTCTTTCATTCTTTTCAGGCTTTCATCTGATTTTGCTCTTTCTCTTTCTATATTTATTGTTTTTGTGGGTTTTTCTTTAGAGGAAAAAATCTCAAGTTCTTTGGTAATGGCAGCAATCTCTTCCTCAAGCTTTTCTGTTTCCTTCTCTATCCTTTTTTTCTCTTCAATGTATTTTTTAACATTATAGCTTGCTGGTTTTTTGTAAAAACCCCCTGTTATTACACCAGAAGGATCTATCAAATCACCTTCCAGCGTGACCAGCCTTGCTCTTTGTTTTTCAAAAATTGCTTTTGCTCTGTCAATGTCCTTAACAGCCGCTGTTGTGGAAAATATATAGTCGATTGCTGGTGTATATTTTGGTTCATGGTGTATTAGCTCGGAAAGCCAGCCTATTGCTCCTGAAGGAAGGGGCTTTTTTGGCGGCGGTTTTATTTTGTCAAGCGGCAGAAATCTCACTCTTCCTATTTTGTTTTGCTTGAGATATTTTATGCATTTTATGGCGTTTGAAGCCTTGTCAACCACAATGTCTGTGAGGTGCCCGGAGGCAGCGATTTCAACGGCAATTCTGTATTCTGCTGGAACTGTTATCAAATCCCCGACCATGCCTTCAACGCCGTCCATACCAAGAACGGCTTTCACAGCAGGGCTTGCTTTTGCATCCAAAGAACCAAGTTTTTCTATCATAAGGTTTAGTCTGTCTATCTCTCTTCTGTTGTATTCTATTTTTTCCTTTTTTATCTCAAGCTCGGACTTGAGGCTTGCGATTTTCTCTGCAACCTTTACCTGGGCAGATGTTTTTAATATCTTGCTTGTTAAGTCTTCCAGCCTTTTCTCCTCTTCTGCTATTTTTTTGTCATATTCCTTTATTTTTGCTTCAACCTCCTGCATTTCCTTGGTTTTTTCCTCAAGTTTCTTGTTTATCTCCTCTATGTTTTTTTCGCTTTTATGATATTCTTTCCATAGGATTGATTTTCTTATTTTTTCCAAGTCAGAAGAGAGCTGTTTATATCTTAAGGCGGTATCCCTTTCCTGCTTAAGCTTTTCAACTATTGTCTGTTTTTCCTGAAGAATGAGCTCTGCTTCCCTTACTCTTTCCTCTATTTTCTTTAAATCCTGCATTGCTTTTTCTTTTTTCTCATTGTATTCAAGAATGCCTGAAATTTCATCTATTATCTCTCTCCTTTCTACAGGGTCCATTTCTATTATCTGGTTAACATCACCCTGGTGAATTATATTGTGTCCGTTGGGATGAATGCCAACCTGAACAAGAGCATCAAGAATTTGCTGTCTTGTTACAATTTTTCCATTAAGTCTGTATGTAGAAACACCTTTTTTGTTAAGCCTTCTTGAAATAGTAACGGTTTTTTCCTTAAAAGGAAGTTCGTTGTTTGAATTATCAAAGTAAAGACAGACTCTTGCGAAGTCAGAACCTGGTTTGTTTTTTCCGCCGTGAAAAATCAGGTCCTGCGCTTTTTTTGCTCTTAAGACTCTTGAAGATGCTTTTCCTATTACAAAAGTTATGGCGTCGCAAATATTTGATTTTCCGCATCCGTTTGGTCCTGTAATTAACGAGAAGCCGGGTGGAAATGGTATGGATACCTGCCTTTTAAAGGATTTAAAACCCTGTAGAGAGATTTTTTCCAATGCAACCATATAATAATATTATATGAGCATATTGTTTTAAATGCTTGAATGCTTGTTGATAATTTTATAGCAAACAGCATAATTGATTACAAAAAGTGTTTTCCTTTTTAATCCCGATGATAATTAGACCGGTTTTGCGCGTGCAAATATTATAACCGAAAGCAAAACGAGCAGGAGGACAGAGAAATTATCAAGCCCGGGAAAGGATTCGGGGCATGTTATTAAAATTTCAATGCTGTCCGTGTCCGTAAGGTCAGGCTCTCTTTCGGACGCGGCCTGAAGGTTTAGGTAATATGTGTTCGGCGTGCTTGAAAGGATCCTGATATAAAAC
>QMZY01000053.1 GCA_003663415.1 Candidatus Aenigmatarchaeota archaeon | reverse complement strand
CCAGGAAAACCAGTTAAAGCTCCTTGAATCAGACCTGAAAGTCGCTGAGGTTGAACTGAAACCAGAAAAAGCCATCTCAATCCGCAAAAAACTCCAATCCCTCAAAAAGGAGGTGACAAAACATGCATAAAAAAATCATAAGAGGAAAACCCTACTATTACACAAGCGTTCGCGAGAATGGAAAAATAAAAACAATATATTTGGGACGAGAACCAACAAAAGCAAAACAAAAGGAAATGGAAATAAAACTTAACAAGACAAAAACAAAAGCCAAAAAATCCATAGTCTCAAAAATCAGGCTTTTAATTAATAAATCCAAAAAGAAAAAAAGATAATATGAAGCTTTTTAAGAAAGGAAGAATTCCTGAAGAGATAGAAAGGGTTCCGCCTGTTGAGGAAGCTCTGACTGAAAAACCAATAGAAAAAACCCAAACAAAAACTGAGGAAATAACAGCAGAAATAGAAAAACTCAAATTCGAAATAGAAGCGCTTAATGAACTGAAAAATGCCACAAACCAAAGGTTTTCAAGAATAGATGAAACCATAGGTGAACTAAGAGCAATGATTGCTGACTTGGAAAAGGGATTCAATGATGTTCGAACGTCTGCCCAAAAAACAGAAGACCTTATTAATTCTGTTCATCCTGAAAAAATCCTGCAGGAAACAGAAAAAACCAATGCAAGACTCGATGCGTTTGAAGCAAAAGTCGATACGCTTTCGAAAGTAATAGAAACTTTCACATATGATGTTAAAGAAATAAAGGAAAAATTCAACATGCTTAAAGGCATAGGAGAAGTTGCAAAAATAAACAAAGAGGTAAGAAAAGAAATAGAGAAAATAAAAAAAATCCAGGCGCGCACTGACAGAGATGCCAACAGGGTTGAAAAGATGTTTCTTGACATTCAGAAAAAATACACAGAGTTTCAGGAGCTTTCCGGAAAAGTTGACGAATTAAATATCTCTTTCTCAAATCTTGTGAAAGAATTTGACGGGATAAAAATAAAAACAGCGAACTTTGCAGAAAAAAAGGATTTTGTTTCCCTGGAAAAAAGTGTTTCAGAAAAACTAAAACAGTTAAAACAATTCCCTTTGAAAGACTTCAAATCCGTTAAGGATTTTGCCGATGAACTGAAAAAAACACAGTCCAGGTTTTCAGAACTAAGAAAATCCGTTGAAGAACTTTCTTCTCTGAACGGAAAAATTAAAAAACTCGCATCTCTGGTAGAAGACCTTTCGCACAAAGTCACTTTGCTTGAAAACAGGACAAAGCAAACCAAAGAAGACAGTAAAATGAAAAACATAACAGAAATCCTTTCAATCTTTGGAAACGAGCTTGACAACCTGAAAAAACAGATAGCAGACATGAAATCAGCAACCACGCCGGAAGACTTAAAACACCTGGACGAAGAAATAAAAAACATAAACAAAAAACTCGCAGAACTGACAAGCAAAATACAAAACTTTGAAGCAAAACAAGAGAGAAGCATAGAAGCGCAAAAGAAAACAGAACCGCGAGCAAAAGAAACAGAGAAACCAAGAAAATTAGAAGCAAAGCTTCCATTACCCCCGCCGCCAAAACCAAAACCCTTGGAAATGCCTGTTAAGGTTTCTTTGAAATCTGAACCAGAAACCAAACCCCTTCAAATCCAACAACACAAACACATCCCCGGCATGACAGGTTTTATTGAGGATTTGGCTGTTGTAAAGGAGCAGATAAAAGAGCTGCTTGACAAAGGACAATCACAGGATGAAATAATAAAAAACCTTCTTACCGCTGGTTTCGACGAAGATGTTATAATTGCTGCATTCAAAGAACTAAAACAGCAAAAACAAATATAAAAACAGCGAGATATCCGGTTGAGGCTGATTAACAGCTGGGTTCCTTCATCATCTCGTTTTAAAGGTTTTATATTTTTTTACAGTTCCATTATTTTTTCCGATACAAACTCTTTTATTTCCTTTTCGTCTGGAATTGCTAAACTCTTTTTGAACCTTTTTGTTCCATCAGGCAAAAAGAAACCCCTGCTTATTGCTATAAATTCATTTTCTCCGTCTTCTACCACTGCTTTTTTCCTTGCAACCTCTATAAAGTTGTTTTTTCCGAATCTCACTTCATCTGCTTTCACAGTGTGGAATTCTACCATTTTTTGACCTCCGTGTTTTTTTTTGTATAAGGAATAATTATTTATATATTTATAAAGGTTATGGCGCTCCAAAAGAAACTGTTAAGATAAGAATAACGTTTTCCCATTGCATACATTTCCAAAGCATCGAAGCGAAAGTTTAAACCCAAAGTTAACGGAAAGTGAGTTTATGTGTGGAATTTGAATGTATAATAGTTAATTTTTTAAGCAGACAGAACAAGAAATAAAAATGAATCAAGGAGATTTTATAAAAATAGACTACGTTGGCAGGGTTGCTGACACAAATGAGATTTTTGACCTGACTGTTGAAAGCATTGCAAAAAAAGAAAACATTTATAATGAAAAACAAAAATATGGTTCTGTTCTGGTTGTAATAGGAGCAGGCATGGTTATTTCTGGTGTGGAAAAAGAATTAAAGAAAATGAAAACAGGAGAGGAGAGAGAATTCACAGTAAAACCAGAGGAGGCTTTTGGAAAGAGAAAACCAGAACTTATAAAAATCCTTCCTTTGTCAGGATTTCTCAAAAACAAAATAAATCCTGTTCCCGGTATATATGTCACTATAGACGGACAACAGGCAAAAATACAGTCTGTGACAAGCGGAAGGGTTCGTGCAGATTTCAATCACCCTCTTGCAGGAAAAACTCTTAAATATTGGGTTAAAATAACAAAGCACATCACAGACACCAAAGAAAAAATAGAATCTCTCCTTAAACACTACATGTTGAATTACAGTGTTGAGGTCCAGGGAAACAAAGCAATAATAATAAATAAGAAAGAAATTCCAAACCCTCTTCAAAAATTCATAAAAGATATGCTTTCAAAATGGATTCCTGAAATAAAAACAGTAGAATTTGAAACAAAGGAAAACAAAACAAAAGAAAAACTTTAAAAAACTTACTTTTATAGTTAAGATAAGGAGAATTGAAGGAGGGATTATTATGACTGCTCAATTAGAACCAAAAACAGATGATATGTTTGAAAAGGGTTTTGAAAGGACAACCGAAACAGATGAGGAATTAAGGAAAATTCTGGAATCAAGAAAAGCAGAGATAAAGGTTGTTGGCATTGGAGGAGCCGGTGGGAACACTTTATCAAGGCTTATGCAGGTAGGAATTGTTGGTGCTGAAACAATTGCAATAAACACTGATGCCCAGGACTTGTTATATACTGATGCTGACAGAAAGGTTCTTATAGGAAAAGAATTGACAGGCGGCCTTGGAGCAGGAGCTGATCCAAAGATAGGTAATGAAGCCGCAAAGGAATCAAAAGATGAAATCAAAAAAGCGCTCGAAGGCGCAGACATGGTTTTTGTTACCTGCGGACTTGGTGGCGGCACAGGAACAGGAGGAAGTCCGATTGTTTCTGACATAGCAAAAAAACTTGGCGCCCTGACAGTCGGCGTGGTTACTTTGCCTTTTTCTATGGAAGGAAAGCAAAGAATGAATAATGCTCAAACAGGACTTGAAAACCTTGAGTCCGCTTTAGACACACTTATAGTAATACCAAACGACAAACTCCTTGAAATTGTTCCAGATGTTTCTGTAACTACTGCCTTTAAGGTTGCTGATGAAATACTTGTAAATGCTGTAAAAGGCATAGCAGAGCTCATAACAAAACCGGGTCTTGTAAACCTTGATTTTGCTGACATCAGAGCAGTAATGGGTTCTGGCGGCATAGCAATGATAGGCATGGGAGAATCTGACACAGAAAACAGAGCAATGGAAGCAGTTGAAAAAGCTTTGTCAAATCCATTGCTTGACGTTGACATAGAAAATGCGACAGGCGCTCTGGTTAATGTAGCAGGAGGAGCAGACATAACAATAAAAGAATGTCAGCAGATTGTTGAAGGCGTTTCAACAAAAATAAACCCTAATGCAAAAATAATCTGGGGAGCACAAATAATAAAAGAACTGGGAGATACCATAAGAACTATGCTAATCATTACAGGTGTCCAATCCTCCCAGATATACGGTCCAAGCAAAACAATCAAAACAGAAAAGAAAAGAGAAATAGAAAGAGTCTTAGGAATTGACTTCATAGGAGAGGAGTAAATCCCTCCTTTTTGGTTTATTGTTTTTTCATTTGTTTACTATTAGGACAATTTGTGAAATTTAAATATGTTGAAGCAAGAATTCTGCGGGTTTTAGCCCGCGGATGCATAGTATTTTAAATTTATAAATTGAAATATTACAATTAAATCTATGAAAAAAGAAAGTATAGCTGTTGCATATCCAACAATTCCAGTAGTGTTTGTATCTTCTGTTCATCCCGATAGAATACCTCTACATAACTCTATGGGGCTTGCTGTGACTGATGTGAAAGATGAAGTAAGAACAGAAACCCATGTAAAACTCCTAAAAAAGAAAAAAATTGAGTTTTATGTGAACGGTAAACCTCTAGAAAAACAAAAACTTCAAGACGCAGTAAAAATAATTGAGATTTTTAGAAAAAATCAGAAAGCAGGTTTAAGGATAGAATCAAGAAATTATAAAATCTATTCAGGAAGCAGTGATGCAGGAGCAGCGGCTTTGGTTTTTGCATTAAACGATTTATTTGAAACCAATTACTCCTTGGATAAACTTGCTGAGATTTCCATGATGCTTTCAGAATCCTCTATAAGATCTGTATATGGGGGTTTAAATGAGTTGAATGTAGATGGTTATCCTAAATTCTATGGCAAACAAATTGCTTCTGAAAAAGATTTGAAAGACCTCAAAATCTTTACATTGACCTTTGATTACCCAGCAAGGGTTTCAGCAGAGCAAATATTTCAGGCAACAAGAAGCAATCCTTTCTATGAATATAGACTTAAAATGATTCCTCAGTGGATTGCAAAAATAAAACTTGGCCTGCTCCTTAACAATTGGCATATGGTTTTTTCAGTAGCAGAAGAAAACTGCGCAAATGCACATTATTTAATTGAAAGTTCAGGTTTAAGATGCAGAAAAAAGGAAATGATGTGTGCATGCATAGATGTGGAAGAGATTCGTTATTTGGGTTTAGCATGCTACTGGACAGCTGGAGGAGGAAACCAAATTAATATATTTTCATGGGGAAAGGATGCAAAAAAGGTCAAAAAGGAACTTTTGAAAAGAGGGTATAAACCAAAAGAATATAAAGTTGCAGGGGGTCCAAAGATTATAAAGAGTGTTAGATAATATGATATATTTTGAGAGATATTCTTGGCTTTTAGCTACGAACCTTAGACTAAAAGAAATAGGGGAAATCCTTAATTCCTCTAAAAGCGAAGAAGAAATAGAATCGAAATTAGAAGTTTTTGGAAAGAAATATCTTGAAAGATACAAAGTTTTTAAAGAGTATAAATCTTTAGTTTCTAAGGGTGAAGTCAAAGAATCCATTATCCCAATTATAGGTGCTCTTCCCTGTGTAGGAAAGACAACAATAGCAAGAGAAATCGCAACTGCTTTTGGAATAGGAAACGTGTTGGGTGGTGATGCTATACGAGCTTCCTATAGAGAACTGATAGATCCTGAAAAACATCCAGAATTTTTTTGCAGTATCTATGGGGCTTGGCAATACGTAGGTGATAAAACCGAAACCAAAGAAAACATAATTCTTGGTTTTTACAAGCAATCAGAAATTATGAACAGACTGATGGAAAGAATAGTTGCAGACAGAGGGATAAGGGACGGAGAGAGTATGGTAATAGAATATTTACATTTTCTTTCTTCTCAGTACAACAAAAAAGTCTTAAATCATCCCAGCGTAATTCCTATTGTTTTAAAATTAGAATCAGAGGAAATTCATAGAGAAAGGATAAAGTTAAGGGATGTATTAACTCATTTGAAGGGGAATGCAAAAAGACTTTTGGATGTTCTGGATAAATATAGAATGATGCAAGAGGTTCAATGTGAAGATGCCAAAAAACATGGAGTTCCCGTGGTCCCGACAGATAATTTTTCCCAGGCCCTTGACAAAATCTTTGATATAATTACAGAAAGGATAAAATTGCTTAATAAAATAAAAGAAACAGAACATGAACATATAGAAATAATTAAAAAGATAAAGGAAGAAAGAAAAAGAAACCCCGAGGAGAGAAAATG
>QMZY01000052.1 GCA_003663415.1 Candidatus Aenigmatarchaeota archaeon | reverse complement strand
TGTATTACTATTCCTAGAATAAAACCAACAACACACATTACTGTTATTCTTTCTACTAGAGGCAAGTTCGTTGCACCTACTATTCCTCCTGCTACTGCCCCTATAACTGCTCCTATCACAGCTCCTTTCTTATTTATTTTCATTATCTTCACCTCCTCCATAATTGATTATTTTTATTTTTAAATATGTTGAAGCAAGAATTCTGCGGGCTTTAGCCCGCAGATGCATAGTATTTTAAATAATTAAAATAATTCGTTCATATGAGGTATGATAAATTTTTGTTTGTAAGTTTTATTTTTGTAGGTTTGTTTTGCTTGGTAATTTCTGTTTGGGCAGAAATTATTTGTTCTTATCCTGGACCTGATGTATCTGAAGATTTAATGAGACTAACAAATTTTACTGTTACAGGACCTTCTGTTTTAAGAGAAGGGGATATTATTAATGTAAGTTTTTATATGCAAAATTATGGTCAGTATGACCTTAATCTTGGTTCTAAGGGGATTTTTGTTGCAGCCAAAAATCCAGATGGTCAAAGCGAATCATTTGGTATTACCAGAGCTAACACCATTCTAAAACCAGGAGAAAGTGTTTCAATTCAAGCCACAAAAATCTTGGACAAATCAGGCAATTGGTTGTTTTGGCCCTCTTATCATCTATCTTTAGCAACAGGCGAGAAATTTGGCCCTGAAAATTGGCACGGCTGCTCTTTGGTTGTTTTAAGTGGTGAAACTGATTCGGATAAAGATGGGATTATAGATCAAGAAGATAATTGTCCACAGACTTATAATCCAGAACAAAAGGACATTGATGGAGATGGAAAAGGAGATGCTTGCGATTCGTGTGATGATAGAGATACAGATAATGATGGAATTAAAAATTGCTTAGATGTGTGCATAAAAGAACCTGAAACTTATAACGGTTATGAAGATGAAGATGGTTGCCCTGATTCAATTCAGGATGAAACACCACCCTCAGTTTCTATTTTCATTTTACCTTCCTCACCGACACCAGATGATAAAGTAAGTTTTATAGCTCAGGCGAGTGATGTTTCTGGAATCAAAAACATTAGCGTTTTTGTAGATGATGACTTAAAAATAACATGCCAAGCAAAATGCAAATCTTCGGAAATACTTTTTGGTAAATGTTATGAATACACAATCACAGAGAAAAACCAAACTGTATGTATTTTTAAAGGAGGGCCTTACACACCTAGAAATTTAACTTACAGAGCAGAGGCATTTGATAATGTTGGTAATAAGGGTCAATCTGTTCAGAAATATGTTGTTATAGCTTTTGAAACTTCCAGACCTTCTCCACAAATAGGAACATGCCTTCGTGCAGTGGGTGGCACGATTCGTGATTTTCCATATGATTTGAATACTTTAAAAATAAAAACCTGCAGGCTTGCTCCAAGGGAAGGATCAACTTTTGATATCTGTGAACCAACAACAATCTCATATACAAATGTTTCTTTAACAGATTCTACACTTACTTATACACTCACACTTTCTTGTACAGGAAGGTATTTAATTCAACCAGTTCCAGATTTTGGTCCTGGAAAATGTGAATGGCATGGCTCTTGGAGACCTGAAAATTACATAATTAATGTTGAAGATGAAGAATTATCTGAAGATTTATATTTTGTTTTCCAACCATCAACCTTATACTCAATAAATGAGTATACTTATGTTCCATGCGATCTTTGTAATATAACTAATTTACCAGAGTATTTTGATTGGAGAAAATGGAACATGGTAAGTCCTATAAAAGACCAAGGAAGGTGTGGATCTTGCTGGGCATTTGCCACTGTTGGAGCAATAGAATCAACCTATAATGTAGAGCAGCTTAGACCTGTAAATCTGGACTTGTCTGAACAGAATCTTGTTTCTGACTGTTATCCTGAGGCGAGTTGTAGTGGACGGACAGCATCAGATTCAGCACGATTACATACATTTAATTATATAAAAACAAATGGAATAGTAGATGAGAATTGTTTTCCTTATCAATCTTCTAATTGTAGTGTTTATTGCTGTGATCCTGAAGTAATGAGCAAACCTGACTATTCAGTCAGATGTCCTCAAGGATGTGTTTGTTCCTGTGATGATGGTTCATACTCAATACCCTGTTCCTGTAGCAGATGTAGTGATTGGAATAACAGATTATGGAGAATATCCGATTATGATAAAGTTGGCAGATTTGTAACAGATAAAAAAAGAGCACTTCTTTGTCACGGACCATTACATTCATGTGGTGGTGGTCATTGTGTTGTTATTGTTGGTTGGAATGACTACACTCATAGTTGGATAATAAAAAATAGCTGGGGGTTAGATTGGAGAGATATGGGGTTTGGTGAAGTTCCTTATGACGATTCTTGGACATGGAATGTGTTTTATGTAGATGGTGTAATTCATGGATAAAATACTTAGAAACAGGTTAGTATTTTTAACCTCTTTATTTATAGTGTTCTGTATGTTTTTTAATTCAGTTTTTGCTCTTTTAAATCCTTCTGCAGTTTATTGTAAAGCCTTAGGCTATGAATATATTTCTAAACCAACAGAAAATGGAGTAAGAGGTTACTGTAAACTTCCAAACGGTCAATTAGTAAGTGCTTGGAAATTTTTACAGGGAGAGGTTGCTCAGGAGTTTGGGTATTGTGCAAAACAAGGCTATAAAACAAAAACAATATACAATAAAGATGTGTGCTTAAGATTCAGAACAGATTTTTGTGCTGTCTGTGTTCTTGAGAATGGAAAGGAAGTTGAGGTTACAGAGCTTATGAATTTAAGTTTTGAAGAAACATGGTGTGGGGACAATGCCTGCAGTGATCCAGAAAATTACCTTACTTGTCCAGAAGATTGTCCATCAGGAAGTGACGATGGATATTGTGATGGAATTAAAGATAACAAATGTGATCCAGATTGTGAAAAAAATAAAGACCCTGATTGTAAAAATACCATTGAAATTCCTATAATTGTGCAAATAATAATTATTGGTATTATTATAATAGGTGTGTTAATTTTTGTGTTTTTAAGAAAGGATTGATTTAATACTCTGTACAGATATTTAATTAATCTTTCCAACAATTTAATATGGAAATAAATATGGAAAGAGAGGAAATGACCTCGCTGGATTTCAGGTTTCTGGTTCAGGAGCTTAAAGGCAATCTGGTTAACGGGATAATAAGAAGGATTTACCAGTACGAAAAAAAGAAATTTTTCTTTGAGATTTTTGTTCCAACAAAAGGGAGTTTCTGGCTTTATGCTGACGCGAAAAAAATGTTTTTGACCCAAAAAAGAAAACCAGCTCCTCAGGAACCGCCAAGCTTTTGCATGTTTTTAAGAAAGCACCTTTTGGGAAAAAAAATAAAATACATAAAACAGTATGAGTTTGACAGGATTATAGAAATAGAAATAAACGGATACATACTTATTTTTGAGCTGATACATCCCGGAAACGTTATCCTCTGCGATTCTTTTTACAACATAATCATGCCTCTGGAGATTCAGAGATGGAGGCACAGGGAAATAAAGCCAAAAACCGTTTACAGATACCCACCCAGAATAGAAAACCCGTTTGAAATGGATTTAAACGATTTTTTAAGAAAACTAAAATCAAACCCTGACAAAAAGATTGTTTCTCTTCTTTCGTCAAACCTGAGTTTCGGCTCTATCTACGGGAACGAGATATGCGCGGTTGCAGGAGTTAACAAAGACAAACCCTGTAAAGACATATCGCTTGATGAAGCATCAAGAATACACAAAGTAATAGAAGTCCTGAAAGAAACACCGCTAAAACCTGTTGTATATGCTCAGGGCGCTTTCCCTTTTCCATTGAAAATTCTGGAGAATGAAAAACCAAAAGAGGTTCAGGACTTTTGTCAGGCCCTTGACGAATTCTTCTCGGAAAAGGAAGAAGAAAAAACAGAACAAGAAGCCAAAAAAGAGGTTTTGGAAAAGGAGGAAAAAATAGAAAGAATTTTTGGACACCAAAAGGAAGCTGAAACCAAATGGGAAAGAATAGAAAAAGACTCCAGAGACTCTGCCGAAAGAATATACAATTACTATGAAACTGTCAGGGTTGCGTTGGAAGGAATAAGAAAAGCAAGAGAAACGGGCATGAGCTGGAGCGAGATAAAAAACCAAATCTCCCAGGAACCCACCCCGGAAGCAGAAGCCATAAAAGAGATAAGGGAAGGCGATGGAATTATTGTTCTGGATTTGGGAGGGAAGGAAGTGGAAATAGACATAAGAAAGACAGTGGAAGAGAACGCTGAAAAATACTATGAAGATGCAAAATGGGCAAGGAAAAAACTGGAAGGGGTTAAAGAAGCAGAAAAACAAATCCTTGAAAAAATAGAAGAAACAAAAGAAAAGCCTGAAGAGAAAACAGAAAAAGAAAAACCGAAAAAAAGGAAAAAATGGTATGAAAATTTCAGATGGTTTTTCTCATCAGACGGGCTTCTTGTGGTGGCAGGAAAAAACGATGAATCAAATGAAACCCTGATAAAAAAACACACAGAAGACAATGACATTGTTTTTCATGCTGATATTCCCGGCGCTGCTTTTGTTGTTATAAAATCACAGGGACTTGATGTTCCAGATGAAACCAAAAAAGAAGCAGCAGAATTTGCTGCTGCATATTCAAAGGCCTGGAGCAAGGGTCTGGGGACAATTGATGTTTATTCTGTTCCGGGAAGCAGAGTTACAAAAGGCGGAGTGAATCTGCCAAAAGGCTCGTTTATTATTGAAGGAGAAAGGGAATGGTATAGAGAGCAGGAGATAAAGCTGTCCATTGGCGTGAAAATAAAAGAAGACGAAGCAGATGTTGTTTCAGGTCCTGTAATGGCTGTCAGAAAAAACTCAGACTATTTTGTCACAATAAAACCCGGTTTCAAGCAAAGCCTTGAACTTGCAATGGAAATAAAAAACAAACTTCTCATAAAAGCAAAACCGGAAGACAAGCCTTTCATAGAAAACATACCCCTGGAAGAGTTCCAGAAAAGGATTCCTTCTGGAATGGGTGAAATAGTGGAGTACGGGGTTTAAACATTTAAATCCTGATATTAAGTATCATTTATGTCCTTTAAATGCTTTAAAATCTTCCCTGTATTTTTGTTTTTTCTTCCAGTTTTGCTGGTTTCAGCAAACACTTTTTCCTGCAATTCCTGCGAGAGCTGTAATCAAATGATAGAAAATGCAAAACCAGGAGATACAGTTACCCTGACAAGCGATATAACTTCCTCTGGAAACTGTATAGTTATTGATAAGGATGGGATAACCTTTGATTGCCAGGGACATACCATAAGCGACAGCGATTCCGGAACAGGAATACAGGTGAGCGGCGATAACGTGAATGTAAAAAACTGCGGTGTCAAAAAATTTGAATACGGAATAAATGTGAACGGTTCTAATTCTCTTTTGGAAAACAACACAGCAAAAGACAACAGCATAATTGGAATCCGTTTAATAGATTCATCTAACCACACCTTAACAGGGAACTTGGTGGAAGATAATTTTTTGTTCGGCGTATTGGTTTATAATGTAACCAATTCCAGCTTTACAAACAACACTGTAACCGGGAGCTTGGAAGCAGGAATAAGCATTGCAGATTCAAAAAACAACACCCTAAAAAACAACACTGTTTCAGGAAACAAGGTAAGAGGAATCTCTCTACGAAACTCCACAGGCAATGCCATAGATAACAACAATATAAGCCATAACCAGATAGATGGAATAGGTTTGCAAGAGAATTCCTCTGGAAACAAAATAAGAAACAATACAATGAGGTTTAACGGAAATCAAAACATTAATCCGCTGGATAAGAGCTCTGAAGACAATGAAATAGAATACCAATACGAAATTTCTGGTCGAATTTCTCAGTTTAAAGAAGCGTTTACTCAGCTGCTTGAGATTCCTGTTCTTTCCACTGTGTTCAGTAACGAAAGAATAAATTTCTATGTGAATGAAAAACCAGAAGGATATATAGTGATTAGAAACTCTCAGATTGTAGATTTTGGCGAAGATGAACTTTCTGACCAGAGCATGAACGTGCATATAACAGAAGAAGCAATTGATAAAATTGCCAAAGGAGAAACCACTGTTGAAGAGGCTTTAAAGGACGGGGAAATAAGCTATGAAGGCGCCGGGTTTCTGAATTCCCTGAGGATAGGCATATACTCCTTTTTCTTTAATGTGTATTCTTTCTTTACTGGTTTAGGCAGCTAAGCTTTTTGTGTATAGGCAGGGTGCCTTATA
>QMZY01000051.1 GCA_003663415.1 Candidatus Aenigmatarchaeota archaeon | reverse complement strand
TTTGGTTTTTCATCCACATTTTAATTATTTTGTTGTTGATATTATGTATATTTTGGTTTTTGCTTTGATTTTTTATCTCTTTCTCAAAATCTTTTCCAAACCCTTCAAGTCAAAACAATAAACCCTTTTACCTTCATATCTTTTAATCCTTTTACTAAAACTCTTTGCAAATACAGCAAAACTTTCCTTACGCTTATCTTTATACCAATCCACACAACCTAACTTCTCGTTTAATTCCTTAACAATTTTTTCAACATTAACCCTGCTTTGCCATTTGCATTCGCAAGCAAGAATTTCTTTGGTTTTTTCATTCAGAGCAAGCACGTCGATTTCTTTATCTTTGTGCCACCATTTATAAATATCAAAATCTATAAATTCCTTAAATGTTTTTTCTTTCATCAAACTCTCTATCAGGTATTCAAAAGAAGTGCCGAAAAAACTATTCAATTCCTTGCTTATTTTACTTTCAACACTCTTGATATCTCTTATCTCTAAAAGGTCTCTGTAAGTATAGATAAACCTAAACCAAAATCTGAATAATGGATCAATAATTTCGTATATTCCTTTCCTTTTCATACCAAAAGGAACAATATGTCTTATTATTCCAACCTCTTCCAGACTCGAAAGGTATTTCATTAAATTGCTCTTATCCATTCCTGTAGCAGAACACAATTTTCCGATTGTTTTATAACCCAAAGAAATATATTTTAGAATTAACCTATATACTCTCGATTCCCTGAATTCTTGTCTAAGCAAAACCAGCGGTTCGTCGTAAAGATTCATGCCTTTTGTTAATAGATTGATTCTAATATTCTCAATAAGGCGTTTATTATCATCATAAAACTTGAGGTAGTAAGGGATATTCCCAAACACAAAGTAAACTTCAAAAGGATTGTTAAAATGCTTGACTATTTCATTAAACTTTAAAGGCAAAAGCTTCCAAATGTTCGTATTTCTACCGTAAAGAGGAGTTCCCTTTCCAAGCACATCAGATTCCATTACCGACATAGATGAACCACAAAGTATTAATTTTATGTTCGTCTTACTCAAAATCTCATCGATTATCTTTTGAAATAAAGAAAGTATTCCTTTTTTTGTAGAGAGTAAATATGGAAATTCATCAATAGCCAAGATTATCTTTTCTTTTTTCACTTCATCATAAAAAAATTTAAAAAGCTCATAAAGGCTACTTGTTTCTAATTTTAGAAAATATTCTTTTCCTGTTATTTCTGCAAATTTACTTTTAAATAGTTTTGCATTCTCTTCAAAACTCTCATCAGTTGATAAAATGTAAACAGCTTTTCTATTTTCTAAGAATTTTTTAATAAGCTCTGTTTTTCCTACCCTCCTCCTTCCGTACAAAACTATAAGGGAAAATCCTTTTGTGTTGTAAACATTTTCAAGGAATTTAATTTCCTGTTCTCTGTTAATAAATTGTGGTAACATAATTATTATACTTTGCTTACTACTATTTAAATCTTTCGTTTTATCGCTTTTTCCAAATCTCTTAGGTTATCCCAACTCAACCTTGCCATAAAACCCTTTTGGTTTGTAAATTAAAATCAAAAGCAAGATTAATGCATATATCATTTGCCTTGCAGGCCCAACAACCGAAGAGGGGAAACCGATAAACCTTAAAGGTTCCGGCAACAAAACCAAAATAATTGTTGCCAGAACAGTTCCTTTCAATGAAGCCAAACCACCAATAATAACTATAGCTAAAACAGGAATGAGTTGTAAAAGGGTGAAACTTGATGGATCAATAAATGTAATGTAATGCGCATACAACGAACCAGCAATTCCAGCAAAAAATGCAGAAATTCCCAAAGCACAGGTTTTCATCTTAAAAGTATTCTTGCCTAAAACTTTTGCAGCTAGTTCATCATCTCTTGTTGCCTCCAAGGCTTTTCCAAAAGGTGATTCTGTTATTTTTTTAATGATTAAGTAAGAGATTAAAGCTATAATTGCTGTTAAAATTAGAAAGCTAAAATTATTTGAAAAACTTATACCAAACAAAGTTGGCCTTGGTATGCCCGGCAGACCCAAAGGACCTCTTGTTAAAAATCTCCAGTTTAAAACTATCGCATAAATGACAAAAGAAAAACTCATTGTTGCCAAAGCAAGATAATCTCCCTTAAGTTTATTAATTGGAACGGAAAGTAAAAAGCCAAAAAGTGTTGCCATAATCCCTGCTGATAAAAAGCAAAACCAGAAAGGAAAGTTATGCAGAGCAAGCAAAGCAGAAGTATAGGCACCTATGCAATAAAAGGCGATGTGACCAAGATTAAGCAGGCCAGTAAATCCTACTGCTAACTGCAATGAAATAGCAAGGATTGAGTAAATTCCGATCAAAATCAACAAATGAATTAAGTACGCTTCTATCATTTTTTCACATTTAACAGCCATTTCCACAAGGGAATAAACTTTATTTTTTTTGTTAGTATCTATATTTATATATTTCGGTTTGTTCTAGAGAGAATGTTAAGTTAAGACAGTGAAATAGTTATACAGTGTTGCAAAACTTTTAATCCACTCTTCCAATTTTTTATCCCTGAATCAATGCTTTTTGCATTGATATTGCTACAAACGATTTTGTTCTTCTTTTCAATAAACCAAACCACCAATAATAACTATAGCTAAAACAGGAACGGGTTGTAAAAGAGTGAATTGATGGATCAATAAATGTAATGCGCACACAAACCTCACCTAAAATCCAGCCGCCGGTTCATAGTTTCTTGTCGCTTCCAAGGTTTTCCAAAAGGTGATTCAACAGCCTTTTACAACCAAATAAGAAGTTGTCGAGACTGCCGGACTGACCGAAAAAGCATCTGCTTAAGAAGTTGTTTTATACTGAAACAGTTTCACATAACAAAAAGATTTAAAAGTTTATTATTGAAACAATTAATCAATATGAAACAATTAATTGTAGTAAGTGTTTTGCTATTTTTTTTGTTTACCCACAGCGCGTTGGCTGTTGGGCTTGAGTATTATGGAGCAGAAGCCACAATAAACGAGGACCTGTCTGTAAAAAACACAATAGTTCTAAAGTTTGATGAACCGATTAACCATTTTGACTATCAGGTTAACGGAAAAATTTACAATTTCTCGGTTTCACAGGCCTTTGATTCTGCAAACTGTAGGATAATAGATCTGAAAGATGCTGCTGGAATTTCTTGCGACCTCAAAGGCGTAACAAAGGAAAAAAACACGCTCAAACTGATCTTTTACACTTTAGATAACATAAAGGAAATTGATGATAAATACCAGTTTGTTGCAAACTATGGTATTGATTTTCCCATAAAAGAAGCGTTTATTCTCGTAAGACTCCCAAGAAACGGCGTGCTTGCTGAAAATATGGCAAACAAATCTTATTTCCCAAGCGACGGAAAATTCCTCACAGACGGAAAACATATAATGGTTTATTGGGACAGAGAAAATCTGGAGTCAGGAGAAAATCTAAGATTTTCAGTGTTTTATGACCTTCCTGTTTTTGGAAATTTTATGTACTACATAAACAATGTGTTTTTGCTCGCTGGTATAGTTATTGTTGCTGTTGTGGTGTTTATATATTTCAGGAAAGGAAAAGCAGCAGAAGAAGTTGTAAAGTCTGTTTTGAATAAAGATGAAAAGAAAATAGTGGACATTCTCAACTCTTACGGCGGTCATGCCGGTCAGAAGGTTTTGGTAAGGGAAACTGATTTTTCAAAAGCCAAGGTATCAAGGCTTGTAAAGGCTCTTGCTGAAAGAAACATTGTTGAAATAGAGCCTATTTCTGGAAGGGAAAACAAAATATCCCTTAAAATAAAAAAGTAAAAACATGAGAAGACCAACCCAGCAGTTAAAAATAGCAAAAGAAAGGATTATAAAGCTTTTTGAGCAAGCTGATAAAGAGTTTGATACCCACCCGGAAAGGTCACACAGATATGTTAAACTTGCAAAAAAAATTGCAACAAGATATAACATATCCATACCAAAGGAACTCAGAAGAAAGTTCTGCAAAAAATGTTATAAATATCTGAAACCAAGTATTAATTGCAGAGTCAGAACAAGGAAATCGCAACAAGCTGTTATAATCACGTGCCTTGAATGCGGGCATATAATGAGATATCCTTATAAAAAGGAGAAAGGGAAATGAGGGTTTTAATTTTCATTGCAATGGTAATAATATTTATCTCAGCCTTCTTTATATTTTTTATTTTTGATACAACCATAAAAAACCAAATATCCTGCTTCTCTTATAGCGAAAACAATTGTAACACACAGGAAGCAGGAAAGCTTATTTTAATCGGTTTAAGCTTCATTGTGATGTTTATAATTATAGATGTGGTAGTGATTTATCTTGTTATCAAAAACCTTACGGTCAGCACAGGATATGTGTAGTTATTTCCACTTTATGTTTATTTCCTTTGCACCTGAAGAAAGAACCCTCAGGATTTCTTTTAACTGGGCATCTGTTACTTTTTCTTTTAGTTTCCCTGCTTGAAAGAGTTGCAGAAGATAAACCTCTGCCTGAGAAACTATTTCCGGATTTGCAAGCCTTGCTCTTCCCAGCCTTTCATACGCTTCTTTGCTAAGAATCTGCAAAAGCATTTTCTTTTTTGCTTCTTCCATCTGCTTGAGCTGTTCCTGTCTTATTTGCTCATTGTTAATATCAAACCCGTTCATGTTCCCTCTTTCCAAGAAGAAATATATTTTTCCTGTTCTTTGGTTAGCTTATCTGTTTCGATTCCTTTACATTCAAGCATAAGCCTTGCAACCTCATTATCTATTTCTTCGGGCACATTATAAACTTTGTTTTCAAGCTGGCCTTGATTGCGAATGAAATACTCAACAACCAAAGCCTGGTTAGAGAAACTCATACTCATTACTTCTGAAGGATGGCCTTCCCCTTTTGACGTGGCAAGATTCACAAGCCTGCCTTCTGCCAGAACAAAAATTCTTTTCCTGTTCGGCAATGTGTATTCCATTATATCTTCATTTATTTTCCTTTTTCTCACTGAAAGTTTTTCCAGTTCTTTTAAATTTATCTCAACATTGAAATGGCCGGCATTCGCAAGTATAGCCCCGTCTTTCATTAACAAAAAATGCTGCTTGTCTATAACAGATTTGTTTCCTGTTACTGTTACAAATATATCCCCGTATCTGGCAGCCTTGCGCATAGGCATAACCAAAAACCCGTCTGTCACAGCTTTCAATGCTTTTACAGGGTCCACTTCTGTTACAATAGGAATCATTCCCATGCCCCTTGCACGCTGTGCAAGTCCGCTTCCGCAGAAACCATAACCAGAAACCACAATAGTTTTTCCTGCCAAAAGAATATTTGTTGTTCTCATAATCGCGTCTAAACTTGATTGGCTCGTTCCAAGATAATTATCAAACATATGTTTTGTCTTTGCATCATTAACATTCATTGCAGGACATTTTAGAGCCCCGTCCTTTTCCATGGCTTTTAACCGTATCACACCGGTTGTGGTTTCTTCCGCTGCCCCTAAAAGGTTTTCCAGAAGCTCTTTTCTTTTGGTATGAATCATTGTTACCAGATCGCAACCATCATCTATGGTCACATCAGGTTTGTGGTCAAGAACTTTATTCAGATTCTCGTAATACTCCTTTTTACTTTCCCCCCTCCATGCATAAACATATGCTCCTTCTTTTGCCAAGGCAGCAGCAATATCATCTTGCGTGCTCAAAGGATTGCATCCTGTTATCGCAACATTGGCTCCGCCAGCAAGCAATGTTCTAACCAAAACAGCTGTTTCTTTTGTTACATGCAAAGCCATACCCACCGTGTAACCCTTTAACGGTTTTTCTTTCCTAAACCTCTCTCTTATTTTAAGAAGTATAGGCATTTGGGATTCAGCCCACTCTGTTCTTTTCTTACCTTCCCCAGCCAATTTTATATTCTTTACCTCATAGTTTTTCCCTTTGTCCATATTTTCACTGATTAAAAGAATTGATTTGTTATTTAAATTCTTTTAGAAATATACAAGTTTTTTAAATTCCTGATACCTTCTTTTTATATCAGTTTCATTAAGTTTTTTCAGTTTGTTTATAGAAAAATCTTCAGCATTGTAAGATGCTATAACTGAACCATATACAACAGCTTTTCTAAGGTTCACCTCTGATATATTGTCTGTTTTTGCAACCCAACCAAGAAAACCACCCGCAAACGAATCGCCTGCCCCGGTCGGGTCCTTAACGGTTTCCAAAGGATAGCCGGGAGTGAAAAAATATACACCATCGCTAAAAAGCACTGCTCCATGCTCGCCCTTTTTAACCAGCACAAACTTGGGTCCCTTGCTCAGGGCCTTTTTCGCAGCACTAACAAAGTTTGGTGTTTTAAATAGTTCTCTAATCTCTGCTTCGTTCAGAAGAAGCATATCAACCATTCCAATTGCTTTTAAAACTTTGCTCCTCTTCTTTTCTATCCAATAGTTCATGCTGTCCAGAACAGAAAACTTTGGGTTCTTCATTC
>QMZY01000050.1 GCA_003663415.1 Candidatus Aenigmatarchaeota archaeon | reverse complement strand
TTTTCATACAGGCCTTTATATGGGTATTCTTTCAGGTTTTTTTAATTCAGATATAAAATTATTAAAAGCAAAAGCAAGATCAGAAGGCAGTTGCGAATATAAATTTAAAATTATAAATAAACCTATTTTTCATCCATCAAAAAAACCATATCATTATCATAAATTAAACGAGATTCCGAAAATAGAAGGAATTGATTTAAAGGACGCCATTAGAATGAATGTTTTTAAAATAAAACGAAATCATGTGTTTTTTAGAAACAAAAGAATTAGTAATTTAGAAAACACAATTTTTCATCTTTTTTCTAATGAAAAACTTTTTCTTCATAAGGTTCCAAAAATTTCTTATAACTATTTTAATGAAATAATAAAAGAAAACAGGTCCTCTGAAGAGAAGTTAAATCTTTTAAAAACTCTTTTACAAACAATGGGCTGGGGTATTGTAAAAATAGTAAAAACCAGAAAACAAATAAAAATGGAAATTGATAATCCCCCGTACGGTCTTCAATTCGAACCAGACAATTGGAATTTTCTAGTGTGCACAATTCTTGGATACTTGTGGCTCTTAAATAAAAATCTAAATATTAGTGAAACAAAATATTTATATAAAAAACTCGTAATAAAATTTTCTCTCTAATTTTTTTCACACCAGTAATCTTTTCCATAACCTACAAACGCTCTTCTCATTACACAACCGCCTTTACAAGTATTAAAAAATTCACATTTTTTGCATTCTTTTGGAAGATTAAACATTTGAACATTTTTTATAGTTTTTATAAGAGTTTCTCTGTGAATTTTATTTAGGTTCTTTCCAGTTTGCATAACATCAAATATATTATACATTGGCTCTCCTCGGTTTGTGCAACAAAAATAAGAATCACCAGTAACAGAGAGATTCGCTAATAAACCAATAGAATAGGGACAATAACCACCAGTAATAGGAACCCTTTTTTCTATTCCCGAATGAAATAATGGATCTCCAGATTCTATATTCACAGCACCGGTTTCATACGCAAAGTCAGCAAGTTCTTTTATAATCTCTATATAATTTCTTTTCGGTTTTAAATGCATATGTTCCCTTGCACGACCCTCAGCAGGAACAATATCCCACACTCTACATCTTTGAATTCCAAGTTTTCTTGCAAACTTAAAAATATCTATTATCTCGTTTTCATTTAAGCTTGTAACCACTGTTTGGGTTACACATGTCATTCCAACTTCCTTTGCATTTTTTAATGCTTCAACAGCGTGCTTAAAAGAACCTTTTTTGCCCCTTATCATATCATGTTTTTCTGGGCGAACACTGTCTATATTTATTTGAACCTGGGTAAGTCCAACATCAAACAATTCCTTTGCTCTTTTTTTATTCAGAAAATAACCATTCGTAATCATATGTACAATCATTCCATTTTCTCTTGCTTGTTTGATAGCCTCCTTTATGTAAGGATAGAGCAACGGTTCACCACCAGAACATGTTAATTGTTTAATTCCGTGTTCACCAAAATAATCAATTAATTCTTTCATTTTTTCTATTTCTATTTGTTTATACCCGTGTTTTGAACCCGCGTTTTCATAACAATAAATACATTTATGGTTACAAAGCTCTGTGAATTCTAAGGTAATCCATAACAGCCTACCAATCCACTTATTTCTGGTCTTTTCAAACTCCTTTACTTTTCTCATTGCATCGTTCTCTTCCCAATCAAATGTGATAGAACACATTCAAAACCCTGCTAATTTTATAATAAACAAAAAAGGAGCCAAAAGCAAAAAAGTAGAAATCATACTGATTCTCGCTTTTATATAATCACCTTTCATTATGAAAACACACACAAAAACTAAAGATGGAACAATTGGAAGTAAAAGATAATATCCTAAAGAAAGTGTTAATATAGTAAAAACAATAAAATTGAAAACAATAAGTTTTTTTGCAAAACTTATTCCAAAAACCACAGGTATGGTTTTCACACCTGCAATTTTATCTCCTTTATACCCTCTTACATCTCCCAACAGGTTTCCTGTCATTCCTATGATAAAAATAAGAGGAAAATAACCCAACGCGTTATAAAAACCTTCCCAATTAATCCCAGCGCCCATTAAAAATGACATGGACATTACAAGACCAGAATATATATTCTTGAAAGGAAAAACGTTTTTAATTCTGTATGCAGAATAAATCACGCTTAATATTAATGCTGTTAAACAAATAGAAAAGGAAATAAAAGGAAGATAAAACAATGAAAAAACAGTTAAAAATACACAAGAAAAAGTTATACACTTGCC
Source organism: Candidatus Aenigmatarchaeota archaeon (assembly GCA_003663415.1). Lineage (GTDB taxonomy): Archaea > Aenigmatarchaeota > Aenigmatarchaeia > QMZP01 > QMZP01 > QMZY01. The sequence continues at coordinate 4,199 of QMZY01000050.1, read as the reverse complement.
AGATCTATGTGTTACAAAAAAATTCAATTTTTCATTATTTATAATATCTTCTTCTTTGTCTGTAAAATGATTAAAAGAGTAACCAGCACAGCTAAGAAAAAATGAAGCAAAAACAAGAGGAAAAATAACATTTCCTAATGAATGAAATATAAAGTATCCGGAAAGAGACATACACACTATTACTAATGCTACTTCTACTCTAAGAAATTTTCTTAATTCGTTCAAAACAAACAAAGTTTTTTCTATTTTTCCCTCCATATTTTAATATTTTAAATGTTGGTTTATATTTTTTAAATCTTTGTTTAAACAATTTTTAAATAAAAGAATACAAAAATAAATACAGTGGTTTTATGGGTATAAAAAGAGTGAAAACAGGAATAGAGGGTTTTGATAAACTTGTTCAGGGCGGGTTCCCAGAAGGAAGCTGCGTTCTTCTAGCAGGAACACCCGGAACAGGAAAAACAATATTTAGTCTGGAATATCTTTATAACGGCGCACTGAAATTTAAGGAAAAAGGGCTTTACATTTCTGTGGGTCAACCTGTTGATTCCCTTATAGAACAGGCAAAGCTGTTCGGATGGGACATTGAAAAACTAATAAACAACGGCATGCTCGAAATCATATACATATCAACCAAGGAACTTGACCAAAACATATCACAGTTTATAGTTGATAAAATACAGCAAAACAACATAAAAAGGGCTGTAATAGATTCCATATCAGTTCTTGCAACAAACGCGCCTGTTTACAAATCTTTGAATGAAATCTCTGTGGTTGATATCCTTGAGCACAGATCGTTTTTTTCACCGCCAATCCTCGGAGATTCCATAATCAAAAAATTTATTTACACATTTATAGAAAACTTAAGAACAGCCGATAGCTGCACAACAATTCTCATATCCGAAGCGTCTGAAAAAGGAGAGTTTATATGCAGAGACACTGTTTCAGAATTCGCTTGTGACGGGATAATTATTATGGGTCTGATGAGTATAGGAAACGAAAACTACAGGTCAATTCAAATAAGAAAAATGAGGCTTACAGACCAGGGAAAGGACATATATCCTTTGGAAATTACGAAAAATGGCATTGTTGTAAAAACCAAATCCTTATGAAGATAAAAGACCGCGTTACTGACTGGTTCATAAGAAAAACACTCATACCAAGAATGGTTTCTTATGACACTCCAGGATTTATACAAGAAAAACTCACACCCTCGTCAAAAACAGGAACACCTTTAAGAAACGTTATGATTTCTGAAACAGCGATAGCAGAAATAGAAAAAAACCTTTTCAGCAAATTTGGAGATAAAGCGAAAGCAGTTCTTTATAAAAGCGGAAAAGAGTTCGGAATAAGATATTCAAAAATGGAAATGATACCGGATATAAAAAGCCCCACAAGAAATTCTATGTGGTATTTTTTTCTGAGAACATTTGAAACGGTTTTTGCTGAAAAAATAGAAGACAGAACCAATTGGGAAAAAAAGACACTTGAATTAACATATAGAAATTTTGTTATATGCAGAAAAAGCGGCGTTGGAAGTTTTTTTACTGAAGGCGTTGTTGCAGGTTACTGGAGCAGCATATGCAAGGATCCAACAATAGAAGGCGTGCAGTTTGCCTGTGAAGGAAGAGGAGACAAACAATGTAAAGCAATCTACGCGCCTTTTAACATTCTTGTAAAAAAATATCCCAATATAAACAAAACACCAATACATGAAACCAATGTTTCACAGATATATTATTCATTTAACGAATTAGAAACATCTTACAGCCAGTCCCTTAGCAGTGTAAAAAAACTAATGGATGCAGGAAAAATTGAATACAATAAAGGCAAATTTCTTTATTCTGATGAAAGATTTTTTCCAATGGAGCTAAGTTCTTTACACATTTTGGAAAAAAACATCTTTGAGGCATTTGGCAAACCCGGCGTTTCAATAGTTTTTGACTCCTCGTTCCTTGCAGGCAAGAAATTAACAACAGCAGAAAAAGTTTCTGAAGAAAACAAAACAGCTTTTACGATTGAAATAATGTCTGCCTTTGGCTGGGGCCTGCCAAAAAAATTATCAGAAGGCAAAATATATTTTGAAAAACTTCCATGGTCTGAATATTTTGATGCAAAATGGAACAAATATTTTGAAGGTTTTGTGTCAGGACTTTTGTGCCAAGAACAAACCAGAACCAAATTCAGGTATTTTACCGCAAAAAACCAGCTCAATGCCATTGCAGAGGTGGTGAAAACATGAGGATAAAAATTTATTTAAAAACAATAAGACCAGAGATACAGTTTGTGTATTTTTTATGCATGATGGTTGGTGTTGTTGTTTCTGGTGGTAAATCCGCATTGTTTCAGCCGCTCACATGGGTTGGCGTGTCCGGATTTTTGCTTGTTTATTTTGGATGCTATTTCATTAATGCATACGCTGACATAGATATAGACAAAATAAACAAACCAGACAGGCCTTCTGTAAAAGGCGAAATAACAAAAGATGAGCTTTTGACAGCAACTTTTATCTCTTATCTTTCGGGCCTTCTAATTATAAGATATGTAAATTTCAATCTTTTTGTTATAGGCGCAAGCATAGCTTTTTTAGGAACAATTTACTCCTTAAAACCTCTTCATTTGAAATCAAGACATATATTTTGCACGCTTACTTTGGTTTGGGCGCACACCGCAGCAATTCTGGGCGGAGCAGCGATAATTACACTAAATAATGAATTTTTATGGAAAGTTGTTTTTATTCAGGCACTGATAGCCTTTTTCGTAACATTCTCAAAAGACATACATGATATAGAGGGTGATATAAAATACGGCATAAAAACCCTCGCGGGTTTGCTTGGAGAAAAAAAATCAAAAATGTTTTTGCTTCCTTTGCCTTTTTTACCATTGCTCTATTTGTTGGTTCCGGAAATAAACATTCTTGCTCTGCTTTCTGTTGGCTTTGTTTGGGCACTTTATCCCCTGAGAAAAAACCGGTTTTTAAAAACATTTGTAAGGAGTGTAAAAATAACCAATCTTCAAAACATCTTAATCCTTTTAATCCTATTAATTCACTGAATTGCTTTCAGGACAGACCTGTTTTTTATCAATCCTATAATTTTATTCAAATCATCTGATAAAATTCTGTCTTCTTCCAGAACAGGAATCTGTTCTCTTATAAAATCATACGCTTTTTTCGTGCCAACACCAAGCCTGTCTGCTATATTTTTCACATCCACTGCCTGGCACATAACAAGCAATTCAACCCCAAGAATTCTTTCTATATTCTCCAAGACCTTCTTGCATTTTCTTGCAGCCACAGTTCCCATGCTGACCACGTCTTGATTGTTTGCGTTTGTAGACACAGATTGTATACTTACAGGAGAACTTAAAACAGCGTTTTCAGCAACACATGAAGACGCGATATATTGCATACCCATAAAACCGCTCTTTAAACCAGTATCTTCTTTTATTAAGAAAGCAGGAAGACCGTTGTTCAAATTTTTATCAAGAACCCTTGCAGTTCTTCTCTCTGACAGCACGCCGATTTCTGCCAAACCAACAGACAAGAAATCCATAGCCATAGAAACAGGCTGACCATGGAAATTGCAACCGTGAAGAATTTCTTTCCCCTCCGAAAATACAATAGGATTGTCTGTCACTGAATTCATTTCTGTTTCCACAACCCTTTTAACATAGTTGATAATATCACTGACAGGACCGAGTATTTGTGGTGCGCATCTTAAAGAATAGGCGTTCTGAATTTCTGTATTAACTTCAAACACGTCATCCTCTGTTTTTTCATTTTCCAAAACATTTAAAATAAAATTTCTATCCTTTACGTTTCTGCTCTCTTTTAACATTTCCCTTATGTTTTGCGCTGTTTTTATCTGACCGGGATGACTCTTAACGTTCTGCAGCCTCTCATCATATGCATCTATTATACCATCCAAAACCTCTAAACCAAAAGCTGCTCCAAGCTCCGCAATTTTTAATATATTTTCAGAATCATAAACAAGCAATGCAGCAATTCCTGTCATAACAGATGTTCCGTTTATTAAAGAAAGACCTTCTTTGTAACTCAGGTTAATTTTTTCAATTCCACACTCCTTGAAAGCCTCTTCTGATTTTATTATTTTTCCTTTGTATTCAACAAACCCTTCACCTATTAAAGGCAGTGCCATATGCGAAAGAGGGTTCAAATCACCGCTTGCACCGACAGA
>QMZY01000049.1 GCA_003663415.1 Candidatus Aenigmatarchaeota archaeon | reverse complement strand
TGTAGAGTTGCGGTCGTAACCTGAGAGTTCTTGGGAATCCTTATATATATTGTCTTGGTCTCGTCACCGGCGAAGTTTAAATCCTTTGAGGTAGAACCATCCGAGAGCTGCGTTTCTTTATAGGTTATCGTGTTGGTACCGCTGAGATTCAATATAGGAACATTTGTCTGAGTAGTATCAGCAAGTGCGATTACAGCAGATAAAATTGATAACAACAAAATTAATAATGCGTACTTTCTCATAATCACCTTTTACTTAATCTTTCTTTTAAATGTTTAGCAAAATGATGCCGTCCAGTTCGAGAAGCGTCCCTCGGACATAGCACCCGTGTGCGAGACGTTGGTCTTAAAACAGTAAAAGTGTGGAACGAACCCTTTATAATTGAATTCCGTTAGGTTCATTTCTCTGCATTTGCTGTCCAGCACATTAGCCCAGTACCACTTCAGCTTGCTCTTCTCGATTATTGGAATCATTCTTCGGGAAAACGGGCAGGCTGGTGAGTAGATGAAAATTCCGTCATAACCTTTTACCTCCTTTCCGCAGTCGGATTTGAAAGACAAGTTGAGACTGTTGAAATTATTTTGAAATTTCACGGTGTGGTTCTCTCCGTCTATCAGTGCTTGATTTAATTTGGAGTTGAGCGAGAAGGTAAAATACAGGTTTGCTGCGAGGAGCGATATAATTACGATGTCGAGCAGAATTTGCTTCACAACCATCACCCACACACGCCGCAGACAACCTTTCTGGAAGTAATATCAGCGGCACACATAAAACCCTTCCTTTCCATATTTTTCATTTCCTTCTCCACCTCTTCGAGCGTAACCTTTTCTGGCAAATCGAAAATAACCAACCTGCACTTGTTAATCTCTACCGCTATCCTGTTACCTTCAGCTTTTATCGAAATCATTTTACCACCCTTTCCTTTTTCTTATTCAATTTTATAAAATAATAACTGGTAGCGATAGCGTAACCGTAAATCAACAGCTGCGTGAGTAAAATTATAGATTTAAAAATGCTGTCTGACAGGAATAAGCCCAAAAGTATGAAGAATGCGAAAAATATTGATAAAACTAACATTATGTAGTGTATTACTGAGTCCATTTAATCACCTTAGGATATTGTTATGTTCCATCTGATAAGAAGCTGATCATTAGCCTCAAGGTTCACGGTTGTAAAGCTGGACGCCGCGAATAAGTTGTTGTCGCTGTTGGATGTCGAGTTCCAGTTCAATCCCGCGAGTCTGACCCCGCTCACAGAACCCGTTGCCGTGAAGGTGTGCTCGCAGGACCACTGTCCGTATCCTATATCGGTTATGCTGCATTCCGCTCTTTCCAATCCGTTGGTGGTAATTTCGTCGGGTAGTATGGTCCAAGATGCTGATGGGTCTGAAGTGGAGCTACTTAAACTTATGTACTTTATCGAATTTGTCGACGGGTTTGTTAACTGATCTTCAACAAACTCCTTTCCTATGTTCGTTATGAGGTTGCTCTTGCACTCAATCAATTGACCGTTGAGATACACACACACCGTTGCCTTGTAGTCGATGCCCTGTTTCGTTGTCACCGGTTCTTGCCCGCCCAACAATACTACCGACAAAAGAACTCCTATAAGCGAAAATACTAGCAATTCCTTTTTCATAGAATTTATTTTACCAAAAGAGTATTTAAAAGTTTCGGTTACCATTCACAAAACCTTTCGCACGCTTCTTCATGCCACGCCACCCATTTTCTTTTTTCTTTACAAAAACCGTATTCCTTTTTATACATACCGAAGCTGTCCATGTCGAAATGGCTACATAATCCGCAGAGCTTCATTCTTTCATCACCATGTCAACGCCAGCATCGCCAGAGGTCCTGGCAGCACTCTTAGGTTCATGTCAACGAGCAAATCCCAAGTGAAGTGTGCAACCACGCCAGGAACTATGGAAAATTCGAAAAAGCTTATGGGTCCCAGCAATCTCGTTGCCAGCGAGTAACCGAGTAATGAAAAGGACATAGCCATAAAAATACCGAATATGTAAGACGCTAAGCTCGCTGTCTGCGACCAAGCAACAGTGTGAAGCAGTATGAACATAACGGAACCTAAAAATACACCTCCCACGATGGATGCATCCTTACTCAATTTAAATCTGTGGGCAAGCCAGTTAGCAAATATGAAAGAACCTGCGTTTCTCTGAATTTCTTCAAACAGGGCAACAACTATCCAGTTCACGAACGAGACGACAAACGGGTAAGCCAGCAGGCTGTGTGCTATCGCAAAATCTATGGGAAGGGGGATCAAAGAATATCCCAAAGTTTTGCTCATCGCTATTTTATAGGTGGTGTAGGCAAACACGAAGCCGAATAAGGAAAAAACGATATACCTCCACCACACCTCCTCCAGCTTTTCACCATGCTGGGTTACGTCGAATCCCAGCTCTTCCACCAAATTTTCGTAACCTATAACTCCTGTTACCACCACAACACTAAAAAAAAGAGATAAATAAAAAATCACTGGGTGCGGGAAGGGCACTTTTGTCAGTGGATAGCTGGTAAATATAATTAGCCCTGCCACTATGAACGGCACCATCCCTGCTACGAACGACCTTGGGAAACGCGGGAAAGGTACTTCTGGCATAATTATCAGTGGAAGCCTAATGTTAAAAGCTTTGCTATCATCGATAGTATCGCTTGTATAAACGTTACTGTTATTTCAACTCTTGTAGGAAGCGTGGTCGTGGTTGTCGAGGTAGTTGTTGTGGTCGTGGTTGTGGTGGTTGTCGTGGTGGTTGGTTGGTGCACGCTGCCGTAATATCTGACTTCAAACCAATAGTACTCTGCGTACACCGTGTTAACACAATTCTCTTCAAGAATGTATGCCAGTTCGTTCGGTTTTATTGTTTTCCAGCCAGATGCCGAACCTTTTTTATACTTCCCGATTTCGTGCCACTCCCAGTTTTCGTCGTAGTACCCCAAACAGTATTTCTCTGTGCCGCAGCTTACTCCTGGGTTGCATCCAGCGTACGCTTCTATTTCGCAGTAATCTATGTCATACACTACGCCATTAACTTCTTTCTGCTCAGGACAGATGAACTTATAGTCGTACTCTATCTGTGTGCCGCCCGGCAACTGGTTGAAATACCTGAATATGCCTAGGGAAGCCAAAAGAATGGCTGTTCCAACTACCGCTAGTAGTGCGTGCGTCACTTTCATACCGTCACCTGTATTTTTTAGACAACTGTCAAGTATTTTTACTGGTAGGTTACTAGCCTAACACTCTCTCCCTTAGCGTATAAGCCGAAGTTCCGGTCACGAAACCGATGACGAACGCCTTCACTACCTCTGTAAGAATCGCTACGATGTTGTAGACGCCGCCTATCACAAGTTCGGAAACTCCTATTAGAACCGCTACCGCCACCGCTGTGAGCACCGCTTCTTCGTATTCTAATTTGTTCTCCGTGTACGCAAAGAACACCGCTACCGGTATCGCAATTATTGCGAACCCTATTAGGTTTATTATTGCTGTTAGTCCCATGGAAATGCCGTACACTGCAAACTGCAGCATGGCGTAAATCACTGTCAGCAGAGTTCCGAACACTACTCCATCCTCCACCATTTTCATCTTCATCCACTCACCCCTAAACGAATAATAGGGGGAGGACATAAAAAGCTATCACTAGCAGTCCCGCACCCAGTCCTATCCACAAAAGACCTTCCTTCGCCCTTTCTCTTATCTTCATGCCACCACCTCTAGAAAAATACGAGGTACAACCCGCGAATCACTGCTCCCAGCCCTATCATCGATAGTATTATCCGTACATATTCTATATTTACTACAACTTCTTGTTCTGCTACTTTAAAACTTTCACACTTAACTTTAACATCTTCTCCTCTGTTTAGGTCGTGAACTTTTATAGCGAGCTGATACGTCCCTATCTCGGCATTTTTTGGAATACTAACTATAACTGTTCCTGTAACACTATCACCTGGATCTAATGTATACTCACACACCCCTGATGGATTTTTGAAACAACAATATCCCTGATAACAGTCCTCTTTATCCGCTTTACAACATACTTCAAAGGTATTATCAGCGTCTATAAGTCGGATTCCTTCACACCTATCAGTCTTAGCTACCATGGCGTATATGGCAGTTTTTAACTTAGTCTCTCCGGTATTCTTTACAGTTACTCTATATTCTATTTTTTGTCCAGGAGCAACTGATGCCAGTGGTAATATATTTTTGTTTACAACGTCTATGCTCACTTGTCCCACTACTAAGCTACTCATCACTACTAATGCCAGCAATGTTCCCAATACATATTTTCCTTTCATCCTCTCCCCCTATATGTTGATAAACCCGCTATGCGGTGCATAGCGGGTTTGTGCTCCTTCATCCCGGAGCAGTCTTTACAGTTTCAGTATGGATATGTCTCCCAAAAATATTTTGGCAAACACGTAAAGTATGCCTAATATCACGATTGTCCACACGATGGCTCCCCACGACTGGTATATTACCACGGCTGTTAAAGCCGTGAATGCGACCGACAACCCTATTATAATATTTCTATCAGCACCTTCTAAAACTTTCGATATATATCTGTAAAATATGTCGAGCATGGGAAGGGTAATAGCCAACACTATAACCAGTTTTAGGGCGTCCAGTACGGCGACCACTGAAAATATACCTCCTATACCCAAAATTGCTGCTATCAACCACGGCACGAACCACATCTACACCACCGTTACCGTATAACTCTTACCCCATTCCATAACATCATCATGGGTTATCACCAATCTATACGCATAAGTTCCGGGTTTGTCGAAGCCCACGACGAATGAAACGTAAGCCTTATCCGTGCATATACTCACGGTTTTGGTGCTCGAATACCCTATTTCTGGAATTGTGAGCGTGACCTTAAATTCTGGAGGAGGAACTACAGGTGGGGCACACCACCATGCAAATTTAGGTGGTGTTGCGAAACCTTTTAATTGAACCGTATCGATTTCCACATCGTGTATCGTGCAGTAGCCTAGGAAACAGTTCGGTGTAATGGTTATGTCGAACCTAACATTCTTCTTAAACGGATTTGGAATTTCCGGAAGAGCGATTAACCCTTGAGCGTAAGCGATGTATATTGTGCTGCCTACGGTCATCAGCATAACCGCCAAACCTACTATATTCTTTACTCTCATTCAACCACCCTCAGCATGCATGATAATAAAAAAGAAAAAAGGTAAAGTTTATCGAATGGCGTTCGCTACGTACTTGAAAATCTCTGCAATCACTTCTCCTACTACGTACTCAATGACAAACGCTATTATAATGGCTGCGTAGACCACGGGTGTTGTTGCAATTACCGTTATGTTGCTTATATCTATTCCTATAACTGGAATTACCGTGGTGCCCGCCACCATGTACGCTGTCGTTGCTATTAATCCTATAACGGCAGCTAGTACCGCAGCCGCTATTATTCTTTTCGTCGGATCGGCTATTCCTGTGAGATTGCCAACTACACCTAACGCTGTGAATATCATCTCATCACCTTTAAGTCTCTGTTATGCTGATTCGAGCGTTATTTTCGCCGTATCTACATCTCCTTCTGTATCCAGCTCCATCTCAAGTCTCATTATGTCGTCGCCGGTCGTGAAGTCTGGGCTTATGGTCTTTGTGTGGAACACCATGTACAGCACATACTCGTCCTTTGACAGCGGTCCGGTGTTGGCATCGATTTCTGTCTGGTCCTCTATGTATCCTGTGAGGTCTTTAACCAACCTGGGATTATCCTCGTGAGTGTAGAGTTTGACTTCCTTTATTATTATATCATCCGCTGGTTTACCGGTGGATGCTACTCCGTTTCCTAACTTACCGTTAATCTCCATGTCTTTAACATCTCCGTCTAAATCTATTACCAGCGAAATCACAAAGTCTCTTGAGTTAACGCTGGAATCCGCCGTTGCGTTCAACGCTTTTATCGTTCTGTAGACACACGAAGAGTAATCACCGCCGAGCACGTCGTTACTTATGTTACAATCTACCTGCTCGGTGAAATCGCTGTAGAACCATCCCTTTGTTGCCAAGTACGCATCATCAAATTCTCCGTCGTACTTCACTACCGTCGGTTGTACCGTCAGCTGTGCGAGCATCGCCATTCCCGCTATTCCGAATACCGTAAGTACTAACAACGCCAATACAGCAAGCGGGCTAACACCCTTCAAACCTTTCATCTTTCACCTACCTCTTATTTAATAATTTAAATCAAACCGTGCTTGCGGTGCAAGCACGGAAACTTCCCCCGTGTCGTCGACGGGGTGGCTCATTTTCGCTCAACCCAACTTTAATACTATATTGGTATTACCCCTATTTAAATACCCTTTTTTCAGACTACCTAACAGTGCTGTTAGATTTTCTAACTTCCGTGAGGACGTGACCTCCTCCCCTCGCTATCGCAAGGGGCTTCCACCGGAAGCCGTTAGGGAGGTTGGGGAGTGTGTAGCACAAAGCTACGCTCCCCTTCGGGCTGGGTCACCGCAGCCCCTACCCAGAGCA
>QMZY01000048.1 GCA_003663415.1 Candidatus Aenigmatarchaeota archaeon | reverse complement strand
TTTCTAAGTCTTTTAATGTTTTAAACATCTCAACTGGCTTAAGTTTTCCATAAGGCATTGGGTGTCTTATGATTGCTGGTTTCTTTCCTAAAGAGTTTAATATTTTTGTTATTTTTCTTGTTACAGGGCTTTTTCCAGCGCCCGTTCTGACTCCGCACACAGAAATAACAGGCTTTTCGGATTTTAGCATGGAAATCTCTTCCTGCTGCTCCCATTATAATGATTTTTTTCATGATTGTATGACTAAAGGGATTTTTTTAATAAGGTCAGAAGCCAAAATTCCCGGACCGAATTCTTTGGAAGCGAGTTCTCCTGCTTTGCCGTTTATATAAGAAGCCAAAAAACCAGATTCCAGGACAGAGAATCCTTGGGAGAGAAGGGAAGCGCATATTCCTGCCAAGGTATCTCCTGTTCCTGCTTTTGTTAGAAAGGGATTTCCTGTTTTGTTTACAAGAACATCAATGCCGTTAGAAATCACGTCTTTGCTTCCTTTTAAAAGGATTGCGCATCCTAAAGACTTGGCTTGGTTTTTCACCAAAGCCTTTCTCTCTTCTAAGCTTGTGGCTGGGCGCTTGCCTGTGAGAAGAAAGAACTCATAAGCGTGCGGTGTTAAAAGAAAGTTTGGTTTGAAACCGGTTCCCTGAACTTTTAACGCATCGGCGTCTATTACACATGGTTTTTCTGTTTTTATTAAAAATTCTTTTACCAGTTTTTGTGTTTCCTTTTGTGTTCCCATTCCTCCTCCTATAAGAACAGCGTCATGTTTTTGGGATAGAGTTAAAAGTGTTTTTAAGTGTGATGGTTTTAGGAAATTTCCTGGTAATGGGTATGTTATTATGTCTGGAGAAAAGGAAGCGATTGTTTGTGAGATTTTTTCAGGGCATGCTATGGTTGCCCAGTCGCATCCTGACCTCAGCGCGGCAAGAGCAGCCAAAGCAGGAGAGCCTGTATACCAGCGGCTGCCGCCTATTATAAGAAGTTTGCCAAAATCCCCTTTATGAGACCATTCTGGCCTGTTTAACAGTTTTTTGAGTGTTTTTTTTATATTCATTCTATCACGCTTCCTTTAAACGGTTTTCCTGAAAGGAAATTGTCAAGGTTTTTAAGATTTTTTCCGTTCAAAACAACAACCCTTAATTTTAGTTTTTGCGCAAGCCTTGACGCAACAGGGTCAAAGGGGTATTTTGCTCCCGGCTCCCATTTATTCCCTATAAGAGAAAGAAAATCTTTCCATCCTGTTGTTTTTATTGGTTTTGCGTTCCTGTGTTTGGCCGGGTCTTTATCATAAATGTAATCAATGTTTGTTACGTTTAGGATTGTTTTGATTTTGTGTGTTTTTGCTATGAGAACGGCGTCTTTGTCTGTTGAGCAGCCCGGCTTCCATCCGCAGCCAATAACTATTTTCTTTTTTGTTACAGTCCTTTTCGTTGGGTTTTCTATTGTTTTTTCATAAGCATATCCTTTGAATATGTGCTTTAAGAACTCTGCATTGAACCTTGTTGCATGAATGCCTATCCAGTCAAGGTCTGTTTTTGTCAGTTTTGTTATTTCTTTTGCCGCTTTCTGGTAGTCTCTGCACGTTTTCCCTCCTCCTGCAATAATAAAGAATTTTTTGCCTTTTTTTGCGTGTTTTATTAAAAGTTTTCTGAAGCCTGACAAAAAGGGAACGTCTATTTTTTCCGGAACCATTACAGAACCGCCAAGAGAGATAACAAGTTTTTTCACTTTCCACCTCCATATTCATATAACGCCCTCAGGGCTTGCGCTGCTTTTTCCGGATAAGAAAAACATGGAACGCCTGAGTCTTCCAAGCTTTTCTTTAGAACTTCTGTGTATCTTCCGCCGGCGGCTATTACAATTATTGGCTTTTTCTTTCTTTCTGAAAGAGCTGAAACAACATCGACAATTTCTGCTGTCAGGGTTGGAATCTGGAAAAGAATTATAACAGCTATCATGTCAATGTTTTTATCTTTCAGGCATGCTTCTATCGCTGTCTTATATCTTTCAGCGTCTGCGTCTCCTGTTAAATCAAGCGGGTTTTTTATTACAACATGCGCTGGAAAGGCTTTTTTAAGCTCCTGTTTTGTTTCTTCGGTCATTGCGGCGAGCAAGAGTTTGTTTTTTATTATCCAGTCTGTTGTCAAAACACCAAAACCGCCGCCGTCTGTGATTATTTGGATTCTTTTGCCCTTGGGTTTTGGCTGGTTTGAGAAAACGCGGGCGAAATCAAACAGCTGTTCAAGGCTTTCTGCCTCTATTATGCCTGCCTGTTTGAAAACAGAGGAGCAAACAAGAGAAGAGCCCGCAAGCGAGCCTGTGTGGGACGAGACGGCTTTTGTTCCTTCATGTGTTTTCCCTGCTTTTAAAACAATAACTGGCTTTTTCTTTGACGCTTTTTTTGCTATTTTGTAAAATTTTCTTCCTTCCTTTACACCCTCCAAATAAGCGCATATGACCTTTGTTTCTTTGTCCTTCGAAAGATATTCCATTAAATCTGCTTCATCCACGTCAACAGCGTTTCCATAGGATATAAACCTTGAGATTTTGTAGCCTTTCATAGCCATCCAGTCAAGAACAACAGAGCCAAGCGCGCCTGACTGTGAAATAAAGGCTATGTCTCCCTTTGCGGGCCTTTCAAGCTTGTACCTTGGCAGAAAAAATGTATCAACGCCCGAGTAGGGGTCAAAAACACCTATGCAGTTTGGACCAATAACGCGAAGGTTGTATCTTTTAATTGTTCTGCAAACCTGATCTTCTAAGTGTATGTTGCCTATCTCTTTGAATCCGCCTGAAATAATAATAACTGCTTTTGTTTTTTTCTTTCCACAATCCTCAAGAACTTCAGGAACGAGCTTTGCTGGAACAGATATGACAGCAAGGTCTATTTTTTCCTTTATGTCTCTTATGTTAGCAGAGCACTTTATTCCGAAAATCTCTTTTGCGTTTGGGTTTACAGGAAAAACCTTTCCTTTAAAACTGCCTTCAAGAAAATTCCTGAAAATCACATGACCTATTTTTTTCGGATTTCTTGATGCTCCTATGACAGCAACTGTTTTTGGGTTGAAAAAATATTCAAGACTCATATAATTTATTATGATTGGAGATAATATAAAATATGCCAAGAGAAATTGTTTCTGAGAGGGAGAAGAGACTTCCAAAACTCACAATAGGGAAGCTGCTTAAAATAGCCAAAGAAGATAAAAACATAATCTCTCTTGGTCCAGGCGAGCCTGATTTTGTTGCGCCGGAACATATAAGAGAAGCCGCGAAACAGGCTTTAGACAAAGGTTGCACGCATTATTCGCCTGTGAGCGGAAGAGCAGATTTAAAGGAAAAAATAACGGAAAAACTTGAGAAAGAGAACGGAATTTCTGTTGAGCCTGAGCAGGTGGTTGTAACCGCTGGTTCAACAGAAGCCATTATGCTTGCATTGATGTGTGTTACAGACCCCGGTGACGGTGTGATAATACCTGACCCCGGTTTTTTGGCCTACAGGCCCTGCGTAGAGATTTTGAACGGAATGCCGTTAATTCTGGATTTAAAGGAAGAAGAAGGGTTTCAGATTGCAAAAGAGGATTTGGAGAGGACAATTTTGCCCGAAAAAACAAAAGCCATAATAATAAACACGCCCGGAAACCCGACAGGTGTGGTTTTTTCCAGAAAAACGTTAGAGGAAATTGCAGATTTTGCCGTGGAATATGATTTGTTGATAATTTCAGATGAAGCATATGAGAAGTTTGTATATGACGAAGCCAAACACATATCTATAGGGTCTTTGAATGGCATGGGTTCCAGAGTCTTAACATTACAGTCGTTCTCCAAATCCTATGCAATGCCTGGTTTTAGGCTTGGATATGCGGCAGGCCCGAAAGAAGTAATAAACGGTATGAAAAAGCTTCATATTTTTTCTTCAGTATGCGCGCCCACTATTTCGCAAATTGCCGGTTTGCATGCCCTCTCCGGTAACCAGAAATGCGTGGAAGAAATGAGAAAAGAATATGACAGGAGAAGGAAAATGATTGTTAAAAGGGTTAATGAAATTGACGGGTTCTCCTGCGTTAAACCGGAAGGTGCTTTTTACGTTTTTCCGAACATAAAAGATTTTGGTCTGAGTTCCTATGAGTTTGCTGAGAAACTTTTGAAAGAAGCCAAGGTGGCTGTTGTTCCTGGAACAGAGTTTGGGAGGAACGGAGAAGGTTTTGTGAGGCTTTCATACGCAACAGCATATGAAAAGATTGAAGAGGCAGCGGACAGGATTGAAAGGTGGGTAAAGGGATTTAACATATAAATTTGACCCCATCAAATATTATGTTATGAATTCCTCTGTTTTTTACAGAAAAACCATAAGCAATGTGTTAAAGATATTTCGCGTTCTTAAGAAGGCTGAGGATGAGGGAAGGGGAGCACTAACCGTGAGTGAGATTGCAAGAGAGTCTGGCCTGCATAAATGGACTGTTTCAAGGACAGTGGATATATGGATGTCGCATTTTGTTGAAAGCACTGTTTTGGAAGAGCTGGAAGATATTGGATTGAAAATAAAGCTTGTCAGGCTTAGCAAACCTGACATAACAGAAGAGCAGATTCTGAGAGGATTGAACATAAGGATTTGAGTTAAACAAAAATTCTTAGAAACTCTTCTAATGATATCCAGTTCTCATCTTCATATTCTCTTTCAAGAGCGTTTTTCACTGGCAAAAATGACCATGTGTTTTTGTTGTACCAGCCTATAAACGCAAGTGCTCCTGCGTTTTCAGACCATTTAAGCAGCCTTTCTAATTGTTTTGATTTGGGTCTGGGCTTTTTTTTCCAGGATTTTATTTCAAAGCATAAAACCTTTCCCTGTTTTATTGCAACAATATCAACCGGTGTTAAAAAACTACCGCTTGAGGCAGAACGAGCGCAAGAGTAGCCTCTGGTTGATAATATGCGCAGCAGGTCTCTTTCTGCTCTAAATCCTTTTCTGTAAAGTTTAACCATAATAATTATTGTTATCAAATTTTATAAACAATTAAGTTAATCATCGTATATGGAAAGTGTAACTGACGAATTTTCTCTTGCGAAAAAAAAGCTTGCAAAAGATATAATAGGCGAAATTGTTTTGTCCGAACAGCCGGGAAAGGTGCTGAAAAAGTGGAGAATCATATTTAAAATATCACAAAAAACGCTTGCAAAGGTTCTTGGAATAACAAGCTCTGTTATATCTGATTATGAATCTGGGAGGAGGCAGTCTCCTGGAATAAAAATGATAAAAAAATATGTAAACGCTCTTTTGAACATTGATGTAAAAAGGGGTGGAAAGGTTATAAAAAGTTTTTGCGAGCAGAACATTGAACCAAATCTTTCAAAGGCTATTCTTGATATAAGGGAATTTCCTTGCGGTGTTTCTGTTGAGGAGTTCTGTAATGTTATAAGCAGTTTTCTCATAGTGAAGCCGGATGTTATTAGAGATATATACGGATATACTGTTATAGATTCTGTGAAAGCTGTAACAGAACTGCCTTTTTCAGACTTGGTGAAACTTTACGGTATAACTACACAAAGAGCTTTAATATTTACCAATATTTCCAGAGGGAGAGCGCCTTTGGTTGCTATAAAAATAACAAATCTTCACCCCGGTCTTGTGGTCTTGCACGGTATTGATATTGTTGATGAGATTGCGAAAAGGATAGCTGAAACTGAAAACATACCTCTGGCGTTGTGTAAATTAGAAAGCGTGGAAGACGTTCTTAACAGTTTAAAAAGGGGTTTAAACTTCTAGTTTTTTGATTTCACATTTTATTTTGTTTTCTTTAATATCAACAATACCGTAATAACCTTCAAACATTGCCCCGGGGTAAAACAAAACACTTTCTCCTATTTTATCTTCGCCTCTTGATTCATGTATGTGCGCTGAAACAGCAAGCCTTGGCTTGTTTTTTTCTATAAACTCTCTTATTGTTTTTGAACCCACGTGCTGACCTGACATCGCCCTGTCAAGGTTTGTATTGAAGGGTGGGTTGTGGGTAACTAAAATAAAATCTTGGTTTTTGATTTTTGGTTCAAGTTTGCTTAGCTCCTCTTTTGTTTCCTGTTCTGTTGGTTCAAAAAGCGTGTTGAACGGGGTTTCAGCTCCGCCCCAGCCAACAAACTTTATGCCTTTGAAGGTTCTGATTTTGGCGTGAAGGTTTACACCGTATTCATTAAATAAATCTATAACATCGTAAGGGTCATGGTTGCCCGGAACGCAAAAAACAGGAACGCCTAATGATAATATTTTCTGCAAAACCATATCTGCTATGTCTATTTGAGAAAAGCCTTCAGGTATGCTGAACATGTCTGTGAAATCGCCCGGAGATATAATGAGATCTATGCCTTCTGTTTTCACGGTATTTAGTATTTTTGAGGCTTTTTCAAACTCTCCATGAATGTCTGCAAAAATTAGTATTTTCATAGAAGCCAAATTAATAAAATGATTTAAAAATCTTTTGGTGGCTTGGTTTTGCAGATAAAGCACAGCAAACGACAAATTAGCCACAAACTCTCTGTTTCATGCGAACAAAACA
>QMZY01000047.1 GCA_003663415.1 Candidatus Aenigmatarchaeota archaeon | reverse complement strand
GGAAGTTCATAGAAAAAGATTAATGCGTTTGGATTTAAATGTTGGTATGAAAAATTCGGTCTGGATTATAAGCTTGGAAAGGAAGCATCAACTGGATTTGAAAACGGGACTGAGAAGATATTTATCTCTACGCCGCCAGCTTTTGGGCAATGGAAATGAATATCGATTTATGATCAAGCACGTTTCCTAAACTCCTAATAACCACTTCCATAATGGAACAAATCTTACCTTCTGTCTTTCCAGAATTTCTTCACCTTCAAAGTCCCAGGTTATTATAAGGAGGTTTTTACATCCTAACTCTTTACTGGCTTTAAGGATGGAACGGATTTCCCTTTTTTCTATTTCATCTCTTCCAGAGGCATAGGTTACTTGGATTAATTGTTTTACTTTTAAGCCTTCCTTTACAACAAAATCCACTTCCCTTCCCTGGTAGTCCTTCCAGTAGAAAATCTCAAAAATGTTGTTTAGCTCTTTTTTCTTCAGCTCCAGAAAAACCAAGTTCTCCATGAATTTTCCTGTATCGGATGAGAAGCTTATCAGGTTCGAAGCCAAACCTGTATCGTTTATATAAATCTTCGGCATGGAAAGCAGGGATTTTTTATAAGAAAAATAAAATTTTCTCAGAAAAAATGCAAAAAATACCTCTTCAAGGTATGCGGAGTAGGTATAGACAGTTTTGTTGCTCACCTCTGTCTTCTGTTTCAACTGCCTGAAAATCTTATGAATGGAAAATTCTGTTGTGAAGGATTGGATTGCTGAATAGAGGAGAAACCTTGCGACGTCCATGTTTTCTATTTTGTATCTTTCAATCAAATCCCTGTAAAGAACCACATTAAGATATTCTCTGAAAAAGGTCTTTCCATACGTCTTTTTCAGAACAACTTGCGGGAAACCACCACTCCTCAGGTATTCTCTCAGATGGTTTTTTATTTTCGCTTCATCGTAACTCGAGTAAATTCTCTTGAACTTGAATCCCTTTACGGAGAGGAATTCCCTAAAACTAAAAGGAAAAACAACCACATTTAAACTCCTTCCCCTGAGTTGAGTTGTTATTTCCCTGCTAAGGAGCTTGGAAGAAGAGCCCGTGATGAAAATGGAGTATCTTTTTTTCTCTGATAAACTGTAAATAAAGGATTGCCACCTTTCCATGTTCTGAATTTCATCGAATAACAGATATCTGGGTTGCTTTCCGTATATCTCTATATGCGTCTGGATACATCTCGTTATTTCCTCTCTTTCCATGGACTTTATTTCATCATCTTCAAAATTTACAAACAGATAATCATCATCTCTCATTCCAAGTTTTCTGATGGTATTAAACATGAAAAAACTCTTGCCCGCCCTTCTCGGTCCTATAACAGCATTTACAAATTCCTTTGAAATCTCCATCTTTATAAACCTGTCCAGAACCTCCAATTCCTTTATCTCCTCTTTTTTGTCCACAAGATATTTTTTCATAATTTTATATGGGATAAATTTATTTATAAATATTTAGTCGTTGGGGATAAATATTATAATATAAAGTGAAGATGGCTGATTTTACGTTAGAAAAAATTAGTCTTTTGACCGTGTCAAAATTATTTTCTTTTCTGTAAATGCCTCTATCCCTTTCTTTATCTCTTCTGTTTTGCTTTCTATCTCTTCCTTGAGGGTTTCTTCCTCTTCTTCAAGATGTTTTAGCTCTTCCTCAAGGTTTTTTACCTGTGTTTCGTTCCTTTCTATGCTTTCCTCAAGGTCTGTTTTTCTCTGAAGAATATCGGAAAGCCCCTCTCTTTCTTTCTCCTTCCTTTCTATTTCCTTTCTAAGCGCATCTATTTCATTCAAAACAGCAGGTATGTCCTTTTCAAGGCTTTTCAAAACACTGGATACTTTTGATTTTTCGCTCATTTTCAGCTCAAGCATTCCTTGTTCTGAAACGTCTTTCAGTTTTTTGAGAATGTTTTTCAAAAGATTCCTTTCCTTTTCACTTACCACTGATTCAAATGGGTTTTCAAGAAAGTGCAACAGCGTGTTTTCTTCGTCTTTTGGAAGCAGATACTCCTTGTTTATCAGGTATTCAAACTTTTTCACCGGCCTTATTATAGAGGAGAACGTTTCCTTTATTTTTGTTTCTTTTTCCTGAATTTTGTTTTTTATTTCATCTGTTTCTTTCTGTATTTTTTCAATGCGTTTGTAATCCTCTCCTGAAAGAATGGATTCTAATTCTTTCTTTTCCCTTTCCACAACAGATTTTATTTGTTTTGTTTCTCTAATTATTTCGTTTCTTCTCTCTTCTGTTTTTCCAAGCTGCTCTGTTATCTCTATGTATCTGTTTACATTGTCTTTTATGTCGTCAATTGTTTTCAAAAGCTTGCCTTTTCCTTCAAGAAACTCCCTCAATTCCTTCAGTTCGGAATGAATTGTTTTTACTTTTTTGGAAATTTCAGACCCGTGCGAAGAGAAATATTTGGTAAGAACAACAGCCTGTTTTGGTGTGAGGCTTCCGATGTCTCTTAGGGCTTCTTCTGCTGTAAAAACAAACTCTCTGATTGAGTCATAGCTTGTGTCAAATTTTATGGAAAGTATGTTATTGATTAGCGCGGTTCCTCTTTTTACAATCATATCTTTTGTCATATTAACTACTGCGCTTGATTTTCCCTCTCCTTCAAAACTTGCTGTGCTGAGTGCATCTATAAGATTTTTCAGTTCAGAGAATTCTTTCACAAGGTTTTTATAAAGTTCTTCCAGTCTTTTTCTGCTTTCTTCTATTTTACCTGAAAAATTTTTTCTTACCCATTCCTCAGCATCATAAATATCTATTTGTATCGGCTTTTCCTTTTTGAAGAGACCAAAAATACCCATATTTTATTATTGGAATGAAAAGTTTAAGTAAGGAATTTTCTGTTTTTATGGTACTCCTCAATTATCTGCAAAGCAATTTCCTTGAAATTGTTTCTTTTGGGTTCGAAGATGTATGAACAAGATGGAATTTCATCCTCATTTATAACAACATGAATTTTGTGGGTTGGGTCATCCTCACGGCGAAAGGAATAACTCCTGCTAAAAAGAAGGCCATCAACACCGTATTTGGCTGTATCCAGTGCTTTTTCAAAAGGAATATACTCTGGAAGTTTTATATCACATACATGATATCCCGTTTTTTGGATAGCGTCTATGGTTTCTTTTCCATAATAATCATTGAATCTTAATAGGATTGCTTTGTCTGGAAACGCCCTTCTTGCATCCCATAGAGAATATTCCCCCTTTTCTATTAACCTTTCTATGGCTGTACATGTGGAATCAAATAAGATATCGAGATATTTTCTGTTTGTTATTTCAAATTTCCTTGAGGGATAACGTGGATTCATTACATTTACACGAAGTTTCTCATTTGGGTCTTCACAGGATCGGTCAATAGGAGCATTTGAAATTTTTTTAAAGGCTCTTTTCTGTTTCCATTTCAGGTTATTATCTTCAATAACAACCTCAATTACATTTCTCAGAACCATTGCGTATTCCTTTCCATCGGAGTCTTTATATCTTTCTCCATCAACATAAACCTCCAGAAGGTCGGGTTTCCATTTAGGCTCTAAAAAAACACTTACCCCCTCTCCTCTTTGTTCTATATCCTTCTTGTACACAACTCCCCTGTGTTTATTTCTTTTGATAAATTCA
This sequence comes from Candidatus Aenigmatarchaeota archaeon, assembly GCA_003663415.1. GTDB lineage: Archaea > Aenigmatarchaeota > Aenigmatarchaeia > QMZP01 > QMZP01 > QMZY01. Next base: position 2,889 of record QMZY01000047.1, on the reverse strand, counting down.
CTGAACTTTTCTTTATTAGAACAAAACTCTGGCATGAGATCTCCGAAAACTCTATGTTGATGGGTTTTTGGCACTGAAAAATGGAGAAAATAATTTAATCTTGAAGAGTAAATGGGACTATATCCTGAACCGCCAGGACCCAAGTTCATTTCAAGTAAAACCAAACTGTCTCCTGTTTTTATCCAATCAAATCCTACAAAAAAAATATTAAAATCCTTTTCTTCATATGTTTTAAGCTTTCTTTTCTTCTTCATTTTTTCCAACATATTTACAACTTATAAATAGTTACTATCTAAAGATTTATAAACTTTTCCCATATAATTGTGTTATGGAAGAGTATAAAGAGCTTGTTGAGGTTTTATACACAGCTGGAAGAAAAATAAGAACTGCAGCCTTACAACAGGCATTAAATTCCACTGAGACAGAACTAATTAAAACACGTTTTGCAGAAGGTGACGAGGAACTTCTAATAGATATGAAACCTTCTGAGATATTGAAAAACGAACTAGACAAATATGGAAAGGAACGTGGCACAGGAATAGAGATTGTTGGAGAGGCTTTTAGTAATAAGATTGTTGGAAATAGAGAACCAAAATACATAGTTCATGTTGATGTGGTTGATGGAACAAGGGAAACAACACATAAGGTTGGTTTGTCCTATTTCGAGGCTGGCGTGCTTCCCTGGTCAGATGATCCAAGACTTTCAGACACGTGTTTCGGCATTGCTGTTGCAATTGGTTTTGATCCCGTAACAGGTAAATTATATTCTTATTTTAGCGGCCCAAAAGGAAGTTACAAAATTGACGAAGAAAGGAGAAAAGAGATATTAAAACCGACAGATGAAAAGGAATTCAATAACCGTGGATATTTCAACACAATAACAAGCTTCAGAGGAACAGGGGTTTTGCCTGTTTTAAAAGACAGAATGTTTGAAGAAATGTACGGAAAACAGGAAGCTCCTGATGTGTTTCACAGAGAGATGCTTACATCTTGCGGAGAACTCATAAACATAGCAAAGGGCAGCACAAGAGGGGTTATGGATTTGAGACCGGCGGTTTCTTTAATCGCAGACTTTCTTGGTCTTGAGGGATACAAATCTCCTGCGGGCCTTTGCATGCACCCCTATGATGTTTCTGGTGCATGGCCTATAATAAGGGACACGAACAAAGCCGTTATAAAGTTCTATGACAGTAATCTGAAGGAAATTAAACCCGAGGAGATAGCAATCAGGAATGTTAAAATGGATATGGGTTATATAGCATGCGGTAATGAAATTTTATTTGATAAAGTTAGAACATCTTTGAGAAAAGTTCTTGGAAACAATTACTTTTAAATACGTTAGAAATTACTACTCTTAAGTTTATAAATTTTAATTCCTATTATAAGTTTATGAACTACAAAGGTTTGAAAACAGGGGATTTGTACGTTCCGTACGTGGTGATTGAGAATTTTGGTGAAGGATTAGGAACAGAAGAAATGAGGGCTTCCTATAAAGATGAATTGTTTGAACTGCCCGAAAAACTTGACACATATATGAAAGAAACGGTTAGAATGAAGAAGGAGCAAGCGGAAAGGGAAGGTAAAGCCTTTTATGATGGTCCTTTGGTAAGACTTGGGAACGTAAGGAAAGATGGAAACAGAGTATTGATAGAACTGCAGAGAACCTCTTACCATAGATTCGCATGTTCCAATCGCTCTTTAGACAAGAAACTGGGCGGAAAAACCATAAGAGAACTTTATGTGAACGAGAACGATTTAAAAAACTTGAAAGACGGCTTAGCAAACCCCATCGGTGTGAATTTAGGGATTGTAACTTCTGATAACCATGTTATTCTGACCAAAAGAAGCAAAAAACTTCATCAATATCCAGGACTTTATGGGGTGCCAGCTGGGTTTATGCAACCAGAGGATAAATATGATGATAAAAAATATGGTGTTTTTCCTGTGAAAACCCCGGACGTTTCTCCTTTCATTACAGCTGTAAGGGAATTATGGGAAGAGGTAAACATATCGGATTCTACCATACCAGAGAATATGAAGCTTATTGAGATTGGAAGAGCTTATGATGATTTGCATGCAGAGATTATAATGCATACCAGAACAGACGCCAAAAGCAAGGATGTAAGGGAACAGGCAAAGTTTGCGGTGGATAAATTTGAAGGTCCTCCTATTTTGGCAGAATTCAATCCCAGGGCTTTATCCAAGTATATGGTTGAAACTATTAAAGAAAGACCGCTTGGAACACCGGATATTCAAGGCATATGGATACCTGAAAAATCTCCGCAATGGGTTCCTGCGCACTGGAGAACTGTTTATTTGCTTCTTGAAAAGGAGTACGGAGCAAAGGAAATAGAGAGGGAATTAAAGAAGGCAATAGAATAATTTCAATCTGAAACTAATTTTAACTGGCTTCTCATAAAATTATTTATATGCCCAAAACTCTTATTGATGGAAATTCAGCAGCTGCGTGGGGAGCAAGACTTGCAAGAGTTCAGGTTGTTCCGAATTTTCCTGTAACACCCCAAACAGAGATTATAGAAACACTGGCAAAATGGAAAGCAGAGGGAAAGTGGAAGGGGGAGTTTTTAAGAATGGAAGGAGAACATTCTGTTCTTTCTGCTGCTGTTGCTTCAGCAGCTGCTGGAGCAAGGACTTTTACAGGAAGCTCGTCGCAGGGTTTAATGTATATGCACGAAATGGTGTACGTGGCTTCTGGCATGCGAATCCCATTGGTTATGGTTAATGTTTCCCGCGGTTTGTCCGCCCCCATAACCTTATGGTCTGACCATAACGATATTCTGGATCAAAGGGATTCGGGATGGTTGATGTTTTTTTGCGAGAATAACCAAGAGGTCCTGGACACTGTGATACAGGGTTTCAAGATTGCCG
>QMZY01000046.1 GCA_003663415.1 Candidatus Aenigmatarchaeota archaeon | reverse complement strand
TTCTTGTGCCTTTGTTTTTGAAAGAATTTCTTCACCATACCATTCAATGACAGCGTTTACTGTCCTGACCAAAAAAAGCGAAACGAACAGAACAAAAACAACAGTAAATGCCTGATTTATTAATGCTGCATAACCTGAAAGATAAGAAAGACTGTGAAGAGAGAAATAAACACCGGTCAGCAAAGCACCTAATAAAATAGGTTTCCTAACAGCATGCACAAGCTTATCGTCAAGGGTCGTCTTTGTTTTTTCTGTAAGCCTTCTTATTCCTCTGTCAAGAAAAAAGTTTATTGCTTTGGCCACAAACAGAGAAATCACAATAATAATAATTACTCTTATGGTTTCAAAATAACTTCCAAGGTAAGGCGAGAGAAATTCAAGAACCATAAAATTATTATTTAAAACTTATTTAAAAAGGTTACAAGATGGTTTGCCGGTCTGATTCCGTAAATAATACTTTTACTAACAAAAGCAGAAACAAACGTTGTATTAAATACTCATACAATTTCTGTTTATGCCAGCTCGATCAGAATTCCTTTATACTTTGAAGCCACGAAGTTATAGACTATTGCAACGATAGCCGCGCCTATGAAACCTGCTATGAAAAACACAACAGGATAAATTATCACGGCCAGCAAACCGAAAGCACCCAAAGCCATCATTGAACCCGCTGCCGGTCCCATAAATGACAAGAATGAAAAACCCACCGAGCCGATTATTGCCATTAGGAAACCCATTACTGCTTGTACCAAACCTATAACTATTGCAAAACTCGTTACGTCTATCTTCTTCAATTCTCTTGTTGCCATAAATATAATTTGTTTGAACCCACTTATAAACTTATAAACCAACACAAAGCTTTTAAGTCACCCGATAGTAATTAAAATCAATGAAAGCAATTATTTTGGCTGGAGGTTTTGCAAAAAGGATGTGGCCTTTAACAAAGGATTATCCAAAGGTTTTGCTTCCTGTTAAAGGCAGACCTGTAATAGAACATATAATGGAAAAATTAGAAAACCTTTCCGATATAGATTCTGTTCACGTTTCAACCAATCAAAGGTTTGAAAAAGATTTCAGAGAATGGATTAATAGATTTTCAGAAAAAACAAACAAAAAAATTAACCTTGTGGTTGAGCCAGCGAGAAAAGAAGAGGAGAAACTTGGTTCCATAGGAGCCTTGAAATTTTTCATAGAAAAAGAAGGGATTGATGATGACCTCTTAATTGTAGGTGGAGATAATCTTTTTGGTTTTAGTCTTGAGGATTTTGTGAATTTTTTCAAGGAAAAACGAACCCCTGTAATGGCCTTTTTTGATATGGAAAATCCGGAAAAGGTCAGAGGCAAATACGGTGTGTGTGTTTTGGATGAACATGGAAAAGTTATAGAGTTTCAAGAAAAACCAGACAACCCCAAATCAACCCTTGCCTCAACAGCTGTGTATCTTTTCCCAAAAGAGATGCTAAATATGATACATGAATATATAGAGGGAAAAAACAATCCTGACGCTCTTGGGTTTTTTATCGAGTGGTTGAAAGACAAAACCACAGTTCATGGGTTTACTTTTAAAGAAAAATGGTTTGATATAGGAACACATGAAACGTATCAGGAAGCCATAAAAAGCTTCGAATCGCATGAAGATAACTGAAAACAATGTTTAAAAATCTAAATTTTAATTTTTTATACTATGAAAAATTTTTCAGAAGAAAAAATACCGGAATTTGTTGCGAAATTCAGAATTTTCCTTGATAAGAAATATTCAAAAGAAATTATAAAATGCGGCGAAGAGGGCAAATCTCTTGTAATTGATTTTTCTGTTTTAGATAAATTCAGTCCCGAACTTGGAGATTTGTTGCTGGAAAAGCCGGATGAGTTTTTTGAAACTGTAAACGAGGTAATGAAGGAAATAAACCCTGAGAAACCTTTAACATTAAGAGTAAAAGACCTTCCTGAATCCGTAAACATCCGTGATTTAAGGGCAAAGCACATAGGAAAATTCATATCAGTTGAGGGTGTAGTGAGAAAGGCTTCTGAAATAAGACCTGAAATAGTTGCAACAATATGGGAGTGCGGCGAATGCGGAGATAAGATAAAGGAGCCCGTCAGGTTTGGTTTTATAAGAAAACCGTGGGCATGCAATTGCGGAAACAGAAAGGACCTGAAACAGATTGACAAGGAAATGATAGATATGAGATGGATTGTTATAGAGGAGCCGTTTGAATTGACAGAAGGTGAAAAGCCTTCTCAAGTAACCGTACGGCTTACAGATGAGCTGGTTTCGCCTGAAGGAAGAAGGATGACAGACCCTGGAAACAGGCTTAAAATAACAGGCATTTTAAGGGAAATACCCAAAGGAAAGCAATACTCGGTTAAGCTTGATTTTTATATGGAAGCAAATCACGTTGAACCAAAAGAAACAGGATGGGAGAAGCTTGAAATAACAAAGGAAGATGAGAAAAAAATAAAAGAGCTTGCAAAAAGAGATGATGTTTATGATATGTTTGTTGATTCGCTTGCACCTTCTTTGTATGGTTTGAGAGAGGTAAAAGAATCCATAATTCTTCAGTTGTTTGGCGGTGTGCCAAGAAAGCTTAAAGACGGAACACATTTTAGAGGCGACATTCACATTCTTTTGATAGGAGACCCCGCGTCAGGAAAATCCCAGCTCCTTAAACTGGTTCCAGAAATTGTTCCAAGAGGAAAATATGTTTCTGGTAAAGGTGTTACAGGTGCAGGTCTTACAGCAACGGTTACAAAAGACGAGCAGTTTATGGGTGGCTGGGTTTTAGAGGCAGGAGCTTTGGTTTTAGCAAACAAGGGTTTGCTTTCAGTTGATGAGTTTGAAAAAATGAGCGCGGATGACCAAGTAGCCATGCACGAGGCTTTGGAGCAAGGAAGCATAAGCATAGCAAAAGCTTCTATAGTGGCAACGCTTCCTGCCAAAACCTCTGTTTTGGCTGGCGGCAACCCGAAATTCAGCAGGTTTGATACATATCTTCCTATATCAAAGCAAATAAACATACCCGAAACCCTTCTAAGCAGGTTTGATTTAAAGTTTGCATTAAGAGACGTGCCTGATTCAGAAAAGGACAAAAAAATAGTTGAACATGTTTTGAGGGCAAGACAAGATGAGGATTATGAAGAAGCAAAACCAAAACTAGAACCTGAATTTATCAGGAAATACATTGCATACGCAAAAGAAAAATGTTTGCCAGAGCTTTCTGAAGAAGCAGGAAAGATTCTGAAAAGGTTTTACATAAAAACAAGAAAAAAAGCAGAAGGTGTTAATATGCCTATACCCATTACTTTAAGGCAGTTTGAAGCATTAATGAGATTAGCAGAGGCTTCTGCAAAAATCCAGCTAAGCGATACCGTTAGAAAAGAAGATGCTCAAAGGGCAATAAAACTTATGCGCTTTTCATTAAGACAGTTGGGTTTTGACCCGGAAACAGGGCAGATAGATGTTGACAGAGCTGAGGGGGCAACAACAACATCGAGCGAAAGAAGCAAAATAAAAATAGTGCTGGATATCATAAATGAGCTTTCTGCTGTGAAAAAAGAGGTTAAAATCGAGGATATTGAAGCTTTGGCAAAAAAGGAAGGCGTCGAAGAGGTGGATGAAATTCTGGAAAAACTTAAGAGAGAAGGTATGCTTTTTGAGCCAACGCCTGGTTATGTTCAGAAGGTATAATTATTTATAATCCTTTGCTCAAGTAATATTTATGGAATGTCCTAAGTGTGGCGGCGGAGCGTATCTTTCAGAAGAAGAGCTTGTTCAGATTCTTTCTGAAACAGACCCTGTAAAGATTTTAATCAAAGCGGTGTATGTTTGCAGGGCGTGTTCAGAGAGATTCAGCAGACTTGTTTATGATGACTTGGGTTCCAGAAAAAGGGAACCAGTTCAAACCCAGCGATTTCAGCAGACCCAAGAGCACATGCAAATAGAAACAGTTAAAGACGAACCGGCAGAAAGTCTTAAATTCTTCTGATTCCAAATATATTGGTGAAATATGACAGAAATAAGCTTAAAGGTTGGGGAATTGACAGACAGAGAAGAATTCGGCAGAGGTATTGTTAGGATAGATACAAAAATCATGCAGACGCTTGGAATAAGGGAGAGCGATGTGGTTGAGCTTGAAGGTCAGAGAAAAACAGGCGCGATTGCTGTAAGAAGCTATCCTGTCGACATCGGTCTAAATATTATAAGAATGGACGGAATAACCAGAAGGAATGCGGGAATTGGTGTCGGGGAGATGATTAAAGTAAGGAAAGCAAACGTAAAGGAAGCGAAAAGGGTCGTTCTTGCTCCGGCTGAAAAGGGAATAATTCTCCAGGTTAATCCTGAGTTAATGAAAAAAAATCTCTTCATGAGACCTTTAACAAAAGGTGATATTGTTGCTCCCTTTCCTGTAGTTAAGCACAGAAGAGGAAGTCCTTTCGAAGATTTCTTTGATATTGAAGAAATATTTTTTGCTCCAATACCCGGGGAAACAAAACTCGCTGTTGTTTCTACGGTTCCTGACGGCATAGTTCAGGTTACTGATATCACAGATGTGGAAATAAGACCTGAAGCTGTTGAGATTGAAGAGAAAGCAATACCAACCATAACTTATGAAGATATAGGCGGTTTGCATGATGCTATTCAGAAAATCAGGGAAATGGTTGAGCTTCCTTTAAGGCACCCTGAACTTTTCACAAGGCTTGGTATAGAGCCGCCCAAGGGGGTTTTGTTGTACGGACCGCCCGGAACAGGTAAAACTTTGTTAGCGAAAGCTGTTGCAAACGAGTCTGGAGCGAGTTTTTTCTCCATCAATGGGCCTGAAATTATGAGCAAGTGGTATGGTCAATCCGAAGAAAACCTAAGAAAGGTTTTTGAAGAAGCTGAAAAAAACGCACCGGCTGTAATATTTATTGATGAGATTGACGCGATTGCTCCAAAAAGGGAAGAAGTAAGCGGGGAAGTGGAAAGAAGGGTGGTTTCGCAGATTCTTACTCTAATGGACGGGTTGAAGTCCAGAGGAAAAGTAATAGTTATCGCCGCTACCAATAGGCCCAACGCACTGGACCCGGCTCTTCGCAGACCGGGGAGATTTGACAGGGAAATAGAAATCGGAGTTCCTGACCAAAAAGGAAGGAAGGAAATCCTGCAAATACACACCAGAAACATGCCATTGGAAGATGATGTGAGTTTGGAGTGGCTGGCTTCTGTAACATATGGTTTTGTCGGAGCAGACCTGGAAGCTTTGTGCAAGGAAGCCGCTATGCTTGCTTTGAGAAGAGTTCTGCCGCAGATTTCCTGGAAAAAAGAGGAGGAGCTTCCTCCGGAGGTTCTTGAAAAGTTAAGAGTGACGAAAAGAGATTTTGAAAATGCATTGAAAATAGTAGAACCATCCGCAATGAGAGAGGTTCTTGTTGAAGTTCCTAAAGTGAGATGGAAAGACATAGGGGGTCTGGAAAACGTAAAGAAAACGCTTCAGGAAATTGTTGAATGGCCTTTAAAGCATCCTGATTCGTTTAAGAGATTGGGCATTAAACCACCAAAAGGAATTCTTTTGTACGGACCGCCCGGAACAGGTAAAACCTTATTGGCAAAGGCTGTTGCAAACGAGTCTGATGCCAATTTCATCTCAATAAAAGGTCCGGAAGTGTTTTCAAAATGGGTTGGTGAGAGCGAGAAGCACATAAGAGAAATATTTAAAAAAGCAAGACAGGTTGCTCCTACTGTTATATTCTTCGATGAAATTGATTCCCTTGCGCCTGCAAGAGGTATTTCAGCAGGAACAAGGGTGAACGAGAACGTTGTTTCACAGATATTAACAGAGATGTCTGGTTTAGAAGAACTGCATAACGTGGTTGTCATTGCTGCTACCAACAGGCCAGACATATTGGACCCGGCTCTGTTAAGACCGGGAAGGTTTGACAGACAAATCTTTGTTCCCGCTCCTGATGAAAAGGCAAGGCTTGAAATCCTGAAAGTGCACACCAGAGATATGCCTCTTTCCAAAGACGTGAATCTCAAAAAACTCGCAAAGGAAACAGAAGGCTGTTCAGGAGCTGATTTGGAAGCTCTTGTGAGAGAGGCTGGGTTAGAGGCTTTAAGAAAAAGCTTCAGAGCAAAGGCAGTCACCAAAAAAGACTTTGAAAACGCCCTGAAAAAAATCAGACCCTCAATTACTCCAGAACTTGTGAAATTTTACCAGAAAATCTCAGAAAGAATAAAACAACAGTCCCTGAAAGAAGAAAACAGGGAAGCTCAATACGTAGGATGAGGTTTTATCTTCGAGCTGATATTTTTGTATTAAGGAAACAACAAACCTGTTGTTAAAGCTAAAACCATGTCTATGAAAATTGTATATGTTCTTACCGAATTTTTCATATGGGCAAACCGAGCCAGGAGAAAACACCAATCATTTTCAATCCCATGTAAATCATAACCAGAATAAAAATCCACTTTAATGATTTTGGGTTTATTTTGTGCGCTATATGTGCGCCTGCCTGCGCCATAGGCACGCTTGTGCCTGCCAATAGAATCCATTGCAAAAGATTCACATACCCGACAGAATAGAGCGGCAATCCCCAAACATTTAATCCGTAAAGCATGTAAGC
>QMZY01000045.1 GCA_003663415.1 Candidatus Aenigmatarchaeota archaeon | reverse complement strand
TGCTTCTATTAAACCCATAGCAGCCTGAAACCCTGCTGTTCCTGCTTTGCAAGCGAATTCCAAATCAGCTGCTGTCAGGTTTGGAGTGGCTCCAACAGCTTCTGCCACAATAGAAGCAGTTGGTTTGACAGCATAAGGATGCGATTCAGAACCAACATAAACAGCTCCTATTTTCTCGGGATTTATCCCTGCTCTTTGAATGGCATCCCTGCTCGCTTCAACAGCAATGGTCGTAGCGTCCTCGTCAATCTCAGGAACCGATTTCTCTCCTACCAGCCTCTTTATGCTCTCTTCGTCTGCGCCCCACACTTTCGCTATTTCTTCTGCTTTTATTCTAAGTCTTGGAATATACGCCCCATAGCCAACTATACCAGTGCTCATGCGATTAATTATTTAGGGTTTATTTTTAAATAAAGAAAAATTAATTCGTTGATAGACGAAACAAAAACAAGCCTGCTAATAAGCCCAAAATACCGCCATAAACAAAAGTCAGGCTTGAGTTAACTTGGTAAAGAAAACCTGCAATCAGGCTTGCCGGCAAAGCCAACAAACCTGTAACTGTGTGAAAAGCGCCAAGACCTGTTCCATGGAATTTTGACAAGTCTGAAACCAATGCTCTTTGAGTTCCGTCAATCATTGCGTACACAATTCCATACAAAGAGAATAAAAGCAAAAAGAAGGAAAAAGAATTTGCAAAAACAAAACCAAAACACGTTAAAGAGAAAAGCAAATAACCCAAACCTATAATATACTTTCTGCTAATCCTATCTGAGAGCTTTCCGAATGGTATGGAAAGGCTGGAATAAAAAACATTATAAACAACATACAAAACAACGGGCATCCAGACCAAAGGAAAAAACTCCTGTGATTTTAGAAGGAAAAACATATAGCTGAAATTACCGAGAGAAAAAATACCCGAAACCAAGAGAAATTTTTTCAATGGTTTTGGAAGAGTTTTTATTCTGGTTCTGGTTTTGAATTTTGTTCTTTTTTCTTTTACCAACCACAAGGGAATCAAAGAACAAAAGCCAATCAAAGCGGAGAGAAAAATAATTGTTTGGAATTCCAGAACGAACAGCCAAAGCAAAAACAAAACAAGCACTGACCCGAAAATTGCGCCTAATGTGTCAAAAGCCCTGTGAACACCAAAAGCCTTTCCTCTTTCTTTTGGAAGCGATTCCGCAAGTATAGCATCTCTTGGAGCTGTTCTTAAGCCTTTACCGAGTCTCTCAAAAGAGGAGAAAACAAGAACCTGAAAAGAGTTTTTTGAAAAACTTAAAAGCAGTTTAAACACAGAGGATATGGAATAACCTGAAAAAACAAAGGGTTTTCTCTTCCCTGTTTTGTCAGAAAAATAACCGGAAAAAACTTTCAATATGCTTCCTATGCTTTCCCTTAATCCTCCGATCAAGCCAACCCAAAGGGAAGAGCCGCCAAGAGAAACAATAAACATGGGAAGAATGGGAAGAATCATCTCGCTGCTCATATCATTAAGAAAACTCACCAAGCTTAGAAGGAGAACGTTTCTCTGGAATTTTTTATCCATAGAATAGAATTGGTTAAGGAAGGTTAAAATATTTAACTGATGAAAACTTTTATAAAATCTTATAACCCAACATTTAACAAAATACACAACGGTGGAAAATGTTTAACAAAGAACTGCTAAAAAAATCGGGTTTTTCTGACAAGGCTGTTAGATATATAACTGAGAATAAAAACTACGGGGAAATGAACAATGCAACAGTCAAGGGTTCGCATACAGGTACGTGCGGAGATACTATAATAATTTATCTTAAGCTTGAAGGAGATGTAATAAAAGATGCAAGTTTTATTTATACAGGATGTGCTGGTTCAGCTGCTGCTGGTTCTGCAATAACAGAGCTTGTAAAAGGAAAGACAACAGAAAAGGCGTCAAAACTGTCTTTAAAAGATATTATAGAGTTTTATAAAGAAGGTGAAAAGGGACTACCAGAGTTTAAGTATGATTGTGGAAATATAGCTGTGGCTGCGCTGAAAGATGCTCTTAAAAAAGTAGATAAGTTTTACTGATTGTTACCTGTTATTTTTTGTTTTTCAATCTCTCGTTTATTATAAGCACTGCAGGGATTATTGTGACAGCAGCAATGAAACATGCCAGAACCCCTAAAGATATCATGTTTCCCAAATCTGACAAAATGGTTAGTTTTCCCATAGACATTGCGCGGAACCCAACAAGTGCGGCAATGGTTGTTACGAACATGGGGAAAGTCACATTGGAAAGCGTGATTTCCAGAGACTTCTCCGGGGCGTGTTTTTTTCTTTCCTGTCGGAATCTGTTAACAACCTGAATTCCAAAATCTATTCCAATACCCATAATCATTGACAGACCGCCTGACATGGTTGATGTTATTGAAATTCCTGACAAACCAATAACCCCGTAAACCCAAATGACACCAAAACCTATAGCAAGGAGAGAAATGAAACCATATCTTATGGAAAGAAAAAGCAAACACACAATTATCAAAATCCCTATAAGAGAAAGCATCGAGGTTGTTTTCATTGTGGGAAGGATTTGATTTCTTATCTCTTCTGTGACAACAGGACCTCCTGTTATGCCTGTTTTTATTCCAGCAGGCTTTTCTGTTTCAGAAACAATCTGTTTTAATTCCTTCACAAGCTCTTTTGTTTTCTCTTCGCTCATGTCTGCAAGCCCGATTTTTATAACTGTTGTCGTGTAGTCTTTGCTCACATATGAATCGAACGGGTTGAATTCTATGGTTTTGTTATGTGCTTGGGAAGAAGCATAAAACTTTAGATATTGGTTTATGCCGTCCAGAGCAGAGCTTATTCCTGCTGTTCCATTACCCAAACCGTAGGTTAAGTTTTCCAATACCAAACTCAAATTATACATTTCCTCAAGTCCTGAAGACAAGCCTTTCAAGGATTCAGACATGCCGGTCATTGACTGAGAAAGATATGTTGTTTGCTCTTCTGCTTCTGTCATTTGAGAGGCCATGGCATTTAGACCCTGTTTCAGGATTTCAAGATATCCTGTTATTTCTGATTTCTCTGTGTCAGTTGCATTTGAAGCCTGGACAAGATATTCTATCTGGTTTATTAAAGCAATGGTCTGGGTTATTTCGTTTCCGCCTGTTTCTTCTTGAATCATAGCCGAGCTTAAAAGAGAAAACACTGACTGTATCTGCTTTAAGCCCTGATAAGAAGCATTCAGACCTGAAGATAATCCGCTGGTAATTTGCGCCTGTGTTTCTATTCCCTGTTCTATTCCTTTCAGACCTTCGGAAACCCGGGAAAGGGTTTCAGGAAGATTTAAACCTGTCTGGTTTATGACAATTTCTTTATTCATCAGTTCAATGATTCTGGTTTTTGTTTTTGGTAAACGTCCCGAATTCATTCCTCTTAGAATATCAGGGTATCCCTGAACAGAAACAATGCCTTGGGTTTTTCTTATTTTTTGTTCCAATATATCAATATATTCTGCAACCCTTGGGTCCCTTATGTCTCTAACCTCGTCTGATTCATAATAAAGAGGGTTTGTTTCTATTACAAAAGTTATTGATTCTGCAGAAAGACCGAACTCATCGCCTATAAAGTTCATTGTATTTATTTCATCAACGTTTTCAGGCAGCATGTCCTTATAAGACGTTCCTTTGGTTTTCACCAAACTTGCTCCTATGAAACAAACCAAAGTGAGAACCAAAACTATTCCTAACACTATATAAGGCCTTTTTGCCACAAACCTTCCGTAACCTTCAATTTTTCTTTTCATGTTTTCTTATACCCTGCGTTATCCTTTCCCCGCAGATTATCACGGCAGGTGCAACAACAATGGTTGCAAACAAAATGCAGAAAATACCCAAAGCCAAGGTCTCACCTAAATGCTGAATCATTGGCATTGCAGCGAGAAGCAAAGCCAAAAAACCAACGATTGTTGTGGTTCCCGAGCCTATGATGCCGGAACCCACAGAAGGTAAGGCTGTGATAAGCGAAGCTTTCTGGTCTTTGTTTTTTCTTTCCTCTTCGTATCTTTCCACCAAAAATATCCCGTATTCTGTTCCAAGACCTAGAATCATGGCACTTATACCAACTGTCGCTATTGAAAGAGGTATTTCAAGCCAGCCCATTAAGCCAAGCGTCCAAGTCAGACCCAACACCAGCGGAGTGAAAACAAACAATGCTTTTATCACAGACTTTTTAAGAAAAACAAGAAGAATAAAGATTATTATTCCAGCAAGGAGCATTGTATAAACCATATCGTGCCGCAGCATTTGCATTAAAACTTTTCTTATTGGCGGGTTTCCTGTTATGTTGATATCAATACAAGCCGGTTTTTCAATACTTTCTATATCCTCATGGATTCTTGAAACAAATTTCTTAATTTTTTCTTCGCTTCCCCCAAGATCAGCTGAAACAACCATCAGGGTTGCCGAGTAGTCTTTATTAAAGAACGTTTCAGAGTCTGGTATTTTGCTTAAAATCATTTTTACTGCTTCTGTGTTTTCAGGGATATTCTCAGGGGAAACAAAGAAACTTCCGACAGATTGAACAGAATTAACAGAAGGTTCTTCTTTTGCTTTGTTAGCAAGGCTTATAATCATCTTGATGATTTTCGGATCTCTTATGTCTTTTATACCCTCTGTGTTGCAGTTTTTATTGAGTTTTATAAGAAGCATTACTGAATCTGCTCCCCCGAAAAGGTCAGAAGCCTTGTTCTGAAGTTTTATTACGTTTAAATTCTGCGGAAGCTCTTTGTTTAAATCTGTTTGTAAGCGAAGGTTCTGAATTCCAAAACCTACGCTAACAGTAAAAAGGAGTGTTAATAAAAAAATCAGACCAGCATACTTGTATTGAAATTCAGCAAGTTTTTCCAGCATATTCCAAATCTCCTATTTTAAAAGATTCCTAAGTTTTGCATTGGTTTCATTTATTATTTCCTTTGCCTTTTTGATTTTTTCTGGTTTATCATTGATTTTCAGAACAAGGTTAAAGGTTTTGCGAAGGCATGGAAGAAGAATGTTTTTACCCTGTTTCTTTTTTAATTCATCAAAAAAATCCTTTATTTCTGTTTTGTTTAAATCAAGAATCTTACTCAATATTTCTGTTGCTTTATCTTTTATCTTGTTTTCCAGATCCTCAACCTCTCTCGCAATCCTCAGCCCCTTTTTTGTAAGCGCGTATTTCTTTTTTCTTCCTTCTCTCTGCTCTTTTATGAAGCCTTTCTTGACCAGAGAATGCAGAGCCGGGTAAACGGTTCCTGGGGACGGTTTCCAGAAACCTGTTTTCTCTTTTATTCTTTTCATAATCATATACCCGTGTAATGGTTTTTCACTCAAAATGGAAAGTATATAAGACTCCAAAAAACCTTTTGGAACGAGTTTTCTCAGGGCATCATTTGGTTTTTTTCCATCCATAATATATACCAATCACTGCAACAAAAACAGCGAGCAAAACAGCGAGCAGAAGAAGCTTTGAGTCTTTTTTTGGAAGTTCTACAGAAACCAGTATTTGCTCTTCCACTGTTTTCACCTCATTGTTAAGAACATATCTTATCTCTGCTCTCAAAATATATGTTTTCAGTTTCGCATCGTCATTAACATCAAAGCTGAAAACAGCCTCTCCTGTCTGATTCGTTTTCAGGTTTCCTATATATTCGTATTTTTCATCAAAATCAAAGGGCTGGTCAGATTGTTTGTAAATCCTTATTGATACCGATTCTGCTTCCTCATACCCTGCGTTGCGTATTGAGAGTTTTATTTGCGCCCTGTCGCCTTGGGAAAGATTCTTTGGGATTGTTTCTGTTTTTAACTCAAACAGCGGGAGGGGCTTGACACGAATTTCTATGTAAAGGGTTTTGTTTTTATATTCGTTTCTGTTGTTTGCGGTGTCTTTGTAGTTTATCAGAAGTTTTGCAGGATATATTCCTGGTTTTATGTTTTTGTCAATATCAATATAATAGGTTCCTTCTTTGCTTTTTCCAGGCTGGACTGTTCCCAAATTCGCTGTGTCTGAATAGCTCTCACTCGGCTCAAAGCCGTCAGGAAGTGTTAGTCTGGTTTTTACAAGCTCTGCATCTCCGTTGCCTACATTTTGAATTTCTATAATAAGCTTGTTTTCCTTGGAATCAGGAAAAAGCTTTGTTGGTTCAGAAGTTATGCTTCCCACAACAAGTTCTGGTTCAAGGGATTTTACATATATATTAAAATCATAAACTATCCAAGGAACAGACTCGTGCGTTCTGCATTGTATTCTCATTTCGTTCCATCCCTCCGGTGCGTCTGTATCAACCATAAGCTTGTATTTCAAAACCATTTCTTCCATCGCGGGTAATCCTCCAATCTCTCTTTCCGGGCTTTCTGTTGGTTTTAAGGAAAAGGGAAACTCTGGAAGCAAAACGCACGTCACATTCTCTGCTTCCCTACTTCCGTAATTTTCAACTTTAATCCAGATGTTCAGATACTCTCCTGCCCTCGCTGGATACGGGTCTTGTTTTAATTCCAGAATCTTTAGATTTGGGGTGTCCGGAACAGAGAGATAAGCGTAAGAAGAAGGTATGAACAGTAAGAAAGAGAAAACTAAGAGAATTGCCAAGATTCTTGAATATATCGCTCCGATATACATAAACCTAAATTAG
>QMZY01000044.1 GCA_003663415.1 Candidatus Aenigmatarchaeota archaeon | reverse complement strand
GGAGTAATTCCTTACATGATAACAGCAGCTGGTTCAGGCGATTTGTTAAGCGCGTTCTTTGCATTCTTCCCTGTGATTTCAACAATACTTGTTTTCCTTTTGGTTGTATATACCGAAGCAATAAAGGTTGAAATACCTCTGGCTTTTGGCTCAATAAGAGGATTTGGAAGAAGGTGGCCCTTGAAATTCTTTTACACCTCAAACATACCTGTTATTCTTATAGCAGCGCTTCTTGCAAACATTCAGCTGATGGGAAGGATTTTTGCGCAAAAAGGGGCAACATGGATTGCTAAAATAGATTCCCAGGGAAACATAATAGGAGGCCTGCTTTATTATGTGACTGTTCCAAGAAGCGAAGCGCTTTCAGGATTAATGACATCAATCGGTATATTTGTTTTTCTTGGAATTGTTGTGGCATATTTTGCAAAAAGAAACGCAATAAAAACCTGCATCCTTTTTGCGCTGTTAGGCGGTGTTTTCTGGTTCTCTTTTGTTTCTTTGCTCGGACTCACAAGCCTTGCCACGATAACAACAACCGATATCTTAAGAATGATAGGATATTCGCTTGTAATGATAGGCGGCTCCATGGTTTTTTCTGTGTTCTGGGTCGAGACAGCCGGAATGAATGCGCATTCTGTGGCGCAGCAGATTCATTCAACCGGAATGCAGATTCCGGGATATAGAAGAGATATTAGGATTATAGAAAGCGTTCTGGAAAGATATATCCCACCACTTGCTGTTTTGGGAGGAGCTGCTGTTGGTTTTCTGGCTGCTTTTGCTGATTTCACAAACGCTTTAGGAACAGGAACAGGAATTCTTTTGGCAACCATGATAATTTACAGCCTTTATGAAGAACTTACAATTCAACACTTAGAGGATATGCATCCAGCAGTAAGAAGATTGCTTGGAAGATAAGATGAAAATATTAATGGTTACAGGTCTTGATATAGCAGAGAGGGATTCCTTAACAGACATTGCTGTAAAGAGATGCAGGCTTGAAATAAACTATATAAAATTTTCAGATTTGCTTTCTGAAAAAAACTTTAGAAACCTAAAGAACACAGAAGACCTGAACAAACTGAAAACCTTGTTAAAAAAACAAATGGAAACCGTTTTAACAAAGCATATCAAAAAAAACAAACATATTGTTGTTAACGGCTATTTCACCATAAAAACACCTTACGGTATTTTCCCTCTGCTTTCAGAGAGCTTTTTCCACATATTCAAGCCAAACGGAATTATTATTTTGGAAACAGACCCGGAAAATGAGCTGATAGACCAGAGCACAAAAAAACAGATTAAAGAGCATCAGGACATTAACAGAGACCAAGCTGAATTGTTTTCAACATATGTTGGCTGTCCGTTTAAAATAATAAAAATAAACAAAAACAATATAAGAGAAACATTAAATAAAATAATTGAAACATTCAGAATGATTTTAAGATAATTATGTTCGGATTCCAAGGCTACCAGGAGGTTATGGTTATTTCCATATTCCTTGCACTGTTTAGTGTTTTGTTATCAAAATTCTTGGCAAACCAGGAAGTTCTTAAAAAAGCAAAAGAGGAAATAGAGCTTTACAGAAAAAAATCAACTGAAGCGCAGAAAGAAGGCGACATGAAAAAGGCAAACAAATACATGAGCGAGATGATGAAGGCAAGCCAGAAACAAATGAGAGAGAACATGAAACCAATGATGTTTTCTTTTATTATGTTTATTCTTGCTTTTTCTTGGCTGGGTGCAAACTATTCAGACCTCTTGGTTTCCCTTCCTTTCACGGTTCCTTTTTTGGGAAAAGAAATTAACTGGTTCTGGTGGTATTTGATAATAATAATACCTATGAGCATGTTTTTCAGAAAAATTTTGGATGTGCAATAAAAAATCCCCGGAGCGAGACTCGAACTCGCGACCTCACGGTTTCTGCGAGCGCATGCTGGTGTCGTTCGCAAACCAGCGAGAGACTACAGCCGTGCGCTCTGGCCAACTGAGCTACCCGGGGTAATATGTTATTAAAACAAACCAATATTTAAGTTTTGCTTTTTCATTCAATAATAAGAGGGTTTGATGATATTTTTATTTTTCTTCCGTCTTTTGACACCATTTTCGCTTTTGCCCTTGGCATCTTTAGGCTTCCCTGAACAAGTGTTTTTATATCATAGGTTAAAACCCTTTCTTCTCTTGGTTTCATGCTTCCCAAATTCCACACGAGCTCTGTTCCCGTTTCAAGCCTTTTTATCACAGGCTTCACTGCTTTTATTTCATCAGAAAGCACATGACCAAGCGGAGAGACCCAATCCTTAACAACAACATCTTTCAGATAATGGTAAAACGGGTTTTTTATTTCCAATACTATGGAGTGCCTGTTTTCGGATTTTTTAATATGTTTTTTATTGATTTTTGGTTTGGCTGCTCTGAAAAATGAGAAAAACACAAAACCAAGCGCTAACAACAGCAGAACAATATAAACAGTGTATGTCGGGAGATAAGAAATTGTATATGTTACCTCTTTTGATTCACCCGGCTGTATCTCATCTATAACATACTCGCATATCCTTTTTCCTTCCCTATCATAGCAGTTTTTTTCAGGCAACGTTACAAGCCCTGTCATAAAATCAATGGAAGAGGATTCTGTTATTCTGTAATTTTTTTCAGGAACATTTCCTTCATTTGTTATAACCAGTCTCACTTGTTTGTACAAAGGATTTTCTTTAACTTCCCTTTTTTTAACAACGTTATGAACCTCGGGAACAGAAAAACTTTTGGAAACAGACAGATTTGTCCCTTCTATTTTAGCCTCCGCGGTGTATTCACCGGCAAGAACATTATCAGGCATTTTTATCTGTTTTGTTACGAGCTTGTTCCCATTTATGCTTTCCATTACAGAATCAGAAGCAATAACATTACCTTTAGAATCCTTAACCCTGAACTCAATTTTCAGGTTTTTCTCCTTAATTGAATATATCCGCAATTTTAAGTCAAGGACATTCCCTTCTTTTGTAACAGAAAAATTATTTATTTTAAGGTCAGGCGGAACCTCAAGGTAGATTTTTTTGCTTGCCTTTATCTCGGGGTTTGTGGTAGAACTCACAGTGACAATATATTCAAACACGCCCCTGTAACCATCTGTTGGGTAAAAAACCATATTCACTGTATCCGAGGAATTTGCATCTATTTTCTTTAGAATCACACCGGTCATTCTCCAAAAAAGATTTTCCCCTGAAAGCGATATCAAAAAACTGTCATTTACATCCTGGTTATTCGTTATAGTTAGTTTATAGTTTGCTGTTGTAAACGGTTTTGCCGTGATGTTCTGAGGATTTACCTGAATTTCCAAAGGAGCAGCATATACACAATTAAGAAAAACAAACAAAAAAACAAACCCAAGCATTATTTTTTTCATAACACACACCGCTTGATTAAAATAATAAATATAAGATATTTAAACTTTATCAATTACTCAAACCAGCTGTATATTTTTTCAGCAATGTTTTCAAAAATCTCTCTGTATTTTTTCTTATAAACCACGACAGGCTTTAAATTCACCGCAGCGTCAACAAAATCTTTGTGATAAGGAATTCTCCCTAGGACAGAAAGGCCCTTTTCTTTCGCAAAATTTTCTATTTTTCTGGTTAGTTCTTTGTTGATGTCAAACTTGTTTATTATCAACCCGCAAGGTATTTTAAAAAACTCCACAAGCTTTATCGCTCTTTTCAAATCATTGAATCCGGAAGGCGTTGGTTCAGAAACAGCAATCACATAATCTGTATTCCTGACCGATGCAATTACAGGGCAGGATATTCCAGCAGCAGAATCTATTATCATAATTTCAGATTTGTTTTCTTTCGCTACCCTTTCTCCTGTTCTTCCAACCTCTGTAACTATTTTACCTGATCCAGACTCACCCATTTTTAGTTGCCCCGAAACCACAGGAAAACCATACCTGCTTGCCCCCTCTGTAATCCAAGCGTTTTTTACTGTTTTTATTTCAATTGCATTCTCAGGACATACCAATTCACAGGAACCACAACCTTCACAAAGAAAGCGGTTAAAAACAGGTTTTTTGTCGCCTTTTTCTATTGCAGAAAAATTACAAACATCCACGCACTTGAAACAGCCTGTGCATTTTTCTTCAATAAGAAAAGCCTTTTCAGATGTTTCTATTTCCTTTCTCCTCGTAATCTTTACACCCAAAACCATTCCAAGGTTTGCCGCATCCACATCACAATCAATTCCAACAACCCTTTTCTTTCTTGACATAGTCCATAACAGCGAAGATGAAACCATTGTTTTTCCTGTTCCTCCCTTTCCGGATAACACGTTTATAACCTTCATTTCAGCACCCTTAAAATATTCTCTATTTCCTTTTCTTTCACAGGCACACCTTTTGAATAAGCATCCAGAATAGATTTTTTGTAAGGTATCTCACCAATTATTTCTGTTTTGTATTTTTTTGATATTGTTCCTATCAGTTTTTTATCACCTATATCAGACCTGTTTATAATAATTTTTGCAGGTATTCCCAAAACATTTAACAAATCAAGAATAAGCTCTAGATCATGCTTCCCAAAAGGCGTCGGTTCTGTAACACACAAAGCAAGTTCGCACCCCATTAATGCAGAAATCACGCCACAATGCGTTCCTGCTGATGTATCTATAATAATATGTTTGTATCCTTTCTCTGTTTTTTTCACATATTCTTTGACGGCATTTACAACAGGGCCAGCCTCTTCATACCCTATTACCATTTCACCTGAAACCAAATCCATACCATATCCTTTGCCATAATAAATCTCTCCAATCTTTTTTTCTGTCTGAGATATTGCTTTTGTTGGACACGCAATACAGCATGCATTGCACCCTGTGCATTGTTCTGGTATAAACCGAGGATATTGACCCTCAATAAAAACAATAGCGTTTTCTTTGCAAACTTTTGAACACGTCCCGCATTTTACGCATTTAGAAAAATCAAATTTAGGAATTTTCTGAAAAATGTCTTTAACTTTTTCTCTTTTAATAGATAAAATAAGATGGTCGTTCGGGCATTCCACATCCAAATCCATTAGAAGGGTTTTTTGTTTTTTTGACAACTCAAAAGCAAGCGCGGTGGAAACTATGCTTTTACCAGTACCACCTTTCCCTCCTGTAACAGCAATCCTCATGCTTTCACTCAGAATCTTCTACCAAAACCTCTTCCCCGAGCAAAGCCTCCACCAGAACCAGAATCTATTTTTTGCAGCTCATTTCTCAATAATTTTTCAGCGTTTTCCTTTACAGTTCCTGGCACAGCCTGATATATTTCTATACCCAAACTATTTAATACATAAAATGCTTTCGGACCAACATTACCAGAAACAACAGCCTTAACCTTTTCATTTGCAACAATCTGAGCGGCTGATATGCCAGCTCCTCCGGGCATATTCACTCCTGGATTCTCTATACTCTTTTCCTCTTTTATCTCATTTCCCTCCACATTCACTATTACAAAATATGCACACCTACCGAATCTTGTATCTACCTGACTTTCAATTCCAGGACCAGCAGAACTTATCGCTGTTTTCATTTTTACCTCCTTTATTGTTTAAAGCCGCCTCTAAACCTTCTTCCAAAACATTTCATTAGCATATAGTTGCCTCCTTCTATCCTTATAACTTTTCCGTTCACAAGAGCGTCTGCTATTTTTTTCCTTGCAGAATCATAAATCCTCTGGAAAGTCGGCTGTGAGATGCCCATTTTTTCTGCTGACTCTGTTTGGTTCAAGTTTTCAAAATCCCTCAGCCTTATGGATTCAAATTCATCAATGGTAAGCACAACCTCTAAAGCTGACTCAACGTTTCTTGGACCGAAAAATCTTACCCTTGGGTCAAACCAAACCCTTCGGCACATTCTTGGTCTTGGCATTTTCACACCTCTATAATTTCGCCAGCTTTTAACTCATATCCTTCAAAGGAGTTTAAAAACATTTTCACTGCTCTTTCTCCAGTGCAGTGTCCGGGATAAACTATATCAACCCTGTTTTTTCTGAAAATTTCTATAACATCTCTTATTTCTTCATCTGAAAATGCATACATATGAAACCCTCCAACTACTGTTATGTTTTCTGGGTTAAACAGCCTTACAACATACTTCACCATGTTTCCTATACCAGAATGAGCGCAGCCTGCAATCAAAACCACTCGCTCTTTAATCTTTACAGCTATACCACTGTCATCTTTTATACCGCTTTTATTACCGGGAATTTCACCAAGAAACCACACGTTTTCTGTTAATTGTTTCGGTTCTTTGCTCGGATTCACACCAGGAAGCCTGACGTCAGGATGAGCAATTATTAATGGTTTATTTATTGTTTTCAAATACTTGAATCCGCCTGTATGGTCATAATGAGAATGGCTGAAAACCACAAAATCAAGCCTTTTCAAATCAATGTTCATTTTTCGAGCATTTCTGATAAACATATCAGTAATCCCTGTATCAAAAAGAAACCTCTTTCCATCACTTTCAAAGTAAATAGATAAACCTGCCTCTGATTCAAAACCTATTTTTCCTTCATTGCTTACCAACACATACAGGTTCATGTTTTATTTCTGTTCTTCAAGCTCTTTAATTCTTTGTTCAACGGCTTTTAAATCTCTCTCTAATGCTTCTTTCTCTGCCTTAAGCTCTTC
>QMZY01000043.1 GCA_003663415.1 Candidatus Aenigmatarchaeota archaeon | reverse complement strand
GAAAAGGTTTGTTGCCTTGAGGAAAAGCTTGCTGGAAGCGGAACCTTAGAACCTCAACCCTTTGGGTTGAGCAGCTGGGTTTTCCTTTTTGCTCTAGCTTTGTCTTGAAAAAAGCTGGGTTAACGCTTTCTTTTTTAAAAAGAAAGGGTTATATGGAATTGTGTTTTCTTTCCGTTAACGCTTTCTTTTTTAAAAAGAAAGGGTTAATATATTTAAATATCAAAAACTAAACATAAGATGATTTCATGCAAAGACCATTAGATGTGCTTGGAAGTTCAGTAGAGAAGAGAATTATTGTAAGAACAAAAAAAGGAGAAGATGTTGTTGGTGTTTTAAAGGCATTTGACTCCCACATCAATATCTGGCTGGAAGACGCTAAAATTCAAGGCGAAAACGAGGTCCAGTTAGGAAGAGTGTTAATCAGAGGAGACAATATACTGTGGATTTCGCCTGGAAAATAAGAGCTTAAGGAGCAAAAATGAAGGGAACACCAAGCTTTGGTAAAAAGAATAAAAAAACACATATAGTTTGCAGAAGATGCGGCAGACACTCCTATCATGTAAGAGACAAAGTATGCGCAGCCTGCGGGTTTGGCAAATCACCAAGAATTAGAAAATATTCATGGCAATGGAAAAAAGTGGAAGGAGGAAGAAGAAAATAATTAATTCTTCAATGGTTTTACTTTGATTCCTATTTCTTCTAATCTTTTCTTAAGTTTTTTAAGCGCTGTGTGTATATTTTCTATGGTATGCGCTCCTGTGCAGATTATTTTTCCTGAACTGAACAAAAGAAAAGCCACTCTTGGTTCATTAATTCTATAAACCAATCCGGGGAACTGTTCAGGCTCGTATTCAGCATTTTCTAGAGAAAATGCAATCTCTTCAAGATTTAGCTGGGCTTGAATTTTGGAAGAAGCCACTATATTTTCTACCTGAACATCAAATTTCATAGGCAAATTTATACCAAGCTTTCTTATTCTATCCACAACCTTTTTCATTGCTGCTTTAGCCATTTCTATGCTTTTTGTTCCAGTGCATACTATTTTACCGCTGGAAAAAATCAATGCAGCTGCTCTTGGTTCTGTTGTGCGGTAAACCAACCCGGGGAACTGTTCAGGCTCGTATTCAGTGTTTTCCATCTTGTTCACAAGCACAGAAAGTGGTATATCTTTACCAAGAGCGGCAAAAGCAACAACATTTTCTATTTTCACATCAAACTCTGTCATATTTCACACCTATTTTGTAATAATAGATATTAAGATATTTATATTTAAATACAAAAATCATATTTTATTGAGGTAGACTGTCAGAAGGGCAGTTTGACCGGCAGAAAGGATAAGTTAAACAGAAAGAAAAGATAAAGAAAGTTTTATCTCTAATTCTGCCGGTTTATTAAAAGGTGATAAATATGAAAGCAAAAAGAATAGTCCCTGATACGAGCATTCTTATTCAGGGCAAACTATCAAAAATGATAGAAGAAGGTATCCTTAAAGATACAAAAATAATAATTCCTGTGGCTGTTGTTGATGAGCTTCAAGCACAGGCGTCTAAAGGGAAAGAAATAGGATTTGACGGGCTTGAGGAAATAAAAAAAATAAGGGATGCCGGTAAAAACAAAGGCATAGTTGTTGAGTTTTTGGGTCACAGGCCCACGCTTGAAGAGATTCAATTAGCAAAAAAAGGAAGAATAGACGCTATAATAAGAGATGTTGCTGCCAAAGAAAAGGCTGTTCTAATTACAGGCGATTATGTTCAGGCCCTTGTAGGCGAAGCTGAAGGGGTTCCTGTTGAATATATAGAAAGCGATATTCTTAAAGAAAAGCTGATGCTTGAGGAGTTTTTCACACCCGATACACAATCAGTTCATTTTAAGGTTGGCGTTGCGCCTTATGCAAAAAAAGGCAAACCCGGAAATGTGAAGGTTGTTAAGATAAGGGACAAACCAATTGAAGAAAAGGAGCTGAGAGCAATAATAGACCAGATTATTTCAAAGGTAAGAAAAGATGAAGATGGGTTTATAGAGATAGGAAAACATAATGCTCTGGTAATACAGTTTGGTAATTACAGAATAGCTATAACAAGGCCTCCTTTTTCGGACAGACTTGAATTAACAGCAGTGAGACCTGTAGTAAAATGCAAGCTTGAAGATTATAAGCTTCATAAAGAACTGGAGAAAAGAATAGTGAGCGGTTTAAAAGGCATTTTAATAGCGGGTCCGCCCGGTTCAGGAAAATCTACATTTGCAGCGTCTATAGCTGAATTTTTATCAGAGAATGGAAAAATTGTAAAAACATTTGAGCAGCCAAGGGATTTACAGGTCGGTCCTGATATAACCCAATATGCTCCGTTAGAGGGAGACTGGGAAAAAACAGCAGAACTTCTTTTGCTTGTAAGACCAGATTACACAATATTTGACGAGATTCGTAAAACCAGAGATTTCAGGGTTTTTTCGGATATGCGTTTGGCTGGTGTTGGAATGATCGGTGTTGTTCATTCCACAAACCCTGTAAGTGCGATACAAAGGTTTATAGGCAGGATTGAGTTAGGAACAATACCGCATGTGATAGATACTGTAATTTTTATAGAATGCGGAAAAATAAAGAAGGTTTACGGCTTGAGTCTTGTTGTAAAAGTTCCTACAGGAATGAGAGATCAGGACTTGGCAAGGCCTGTTGTGGAAATAAGGGAGTTTGAAAGCAAAAAGCTTGTATATGAGGTTTATACATATGGTGAGGAGAATGTAATTGTTCCTGTGGCTGAAAAAAAAGCCAGTCCGTTGGAAGAAATAGCAAAGGAAAAGATATACAATGAATTAAAAAAATACGATCCAGATGTTGAGATAGAATTCCTTTCAGAAGACAGGGTTTTGATAAAAGTAAGGGGAGATGTTATTTCAAAAATTATAGGGAAAAAAGGAAAACAGATAGAAAAAATAGAAAAGAGGCTTGGTTTCCATATATCTGTAGAACCAAAAGAAAAAACCCTTAAAAAACAGGTTTTTTACGAGGTTGAAGAAACGGGCGGGTATTTGAACCTTGTTTTTGATTCAGCACTCATTGGAAAAACAGTTGATATATACAGCGACGATGAGTTTCTTCTGTCTGCTGTGATTGGCAAAAAAGGAAAGGTTAAAATAAGGAAAAAATCATCTCTCGGGAAAAAGGTTTTAACAGGCTTGGCATCAGAAAAACTAAGGGTTTACTGCGAGTGAAGATTTTAAGAAGCTTGGTATTTTGTTTTTATTAACCCAGTTCATAAGCGTTTTCTTGTCTTTATAATAAAGGTTTATTATCTCACACACTTTGTCAAAATCTGTGATTTCTTTTCTCTGCATCCAGGAAAGGATTTTTTTTCTCTCTTCCATTTCTTTCTGAAGAATCTGGAAAGGAATACCTTCCTGAAAACTTATTCTTTGAAGAACTTCTGACTCGCTGAGAGTTTCCCTGAATACGTCCTCAGAAGGTATCCATACAAATATTTCTTTTGTATGAGCTGTTCCTGTTCTTTGGTCAATATTCTGGATCTCCACAACCTCTTTGACTCTTCTTGCTGATTTGCCTTTTTCTTTTGCATTGGTCATAACTATCACAACATCCAGGGATTCTATTAAAGAAGGCGATAGTTCTATTGGCGGGGTTTCAAGCCTTTTCATTACGTCTTCAACAGACCCTGCGTGTATTGTACCTAAGGAAGGGTGTCCTGAAGCCATTCCCTGAAACATAACATAAGCCTCTTTGCCTCTGATTTCACCAACAACCACATAGTCAGGGTTTTGCCTGAAAGACTCTTTTAAAAGATCAAACAAATCAACTTCACCGTATCTTTTTCCACTGGAATCAGGAACGCCAAACCCTGTTCTGGCAACAGAAGGAATCCAGTTTTCATGCGGCAAATTTATTTCTCTTGTATCCTCTATTGAGATGATTTTGCTTTCTCTCGGGATAAACATACTTAAAACATTTAACATGGTTGTTTTTCCTGTTGAAACGCCTCCGCATATAAGAACAGACGTGTTGTATTGAATAAGCATCCAGAGATAAGCAAGCATGTCAAGAGAAACCGTTTTCAGATTTAATAAATCTGTTGGCGAGAATGGGTTTCTTCTGAATTTACGGATAGAAAATGTTGGTCCTTTGGTGGTAACATCTTTCGCTAGAGAAGCCTGAACCCTTGAGCCGTCTGGCAAGCTCCCATCAAGAAGCGGCGTTGCGTAAGATATGTATCTTCCGCATCTTTCAGCTATTTTTATTACAAAATTCGAAAGCATGTCAAAATCTGTATAAACTATATTCGTTTCTAATGAACCGAATTTTTTATGGATTATATAGACAGGAGTATTAAGACCTGTGCACCCTATATCCTCTATATAGGGGTCTCTCAATAATGGTTCTATTTCATTAAGACCAACAAAATCCCTTATAATATAATACATGATTTTTTCGTATGTTTTTTTTGAAAGCTCTATTCCTAACTCATCAATAACTTTATCGGCTTTGTCAAGAATGTATTTTATGGCTTCGTCTGTGTTTTTGATTACAGAAATTTTTACATCTATAATCTCTGACACGCTCTCCTGTATTTTTTTCCTTGTTTGTTTTTCTTTTTCGTTCAGCTCAGGCTCAAGGACATAATAGACGAGAGATTTTCTTTTCTGTTCCCACCTGATATTAGCATACGCAAAAGGCTCTATCAGTGGATATTTTATATTTGTTTTTCTTATGTTTGAAGCCGGGGTGATTATTATAAGGTGTTTTGGTTTTTTAATTGAAAAAATATGTTTTTTTTCCTTTTTTTTACCGAACAGGCCGAACATATTAATCCTTTATAAATGCCTCTTCCTTTGGATAAACAGTTATGCCGTTTGAGTCTATTTTGTACGGATGGAGCTTATCGGAGTGGGAAGAACCCCTGACCTTCCAAACCTGCAATGCTCTGGAAAATGTGGATTGAAGCCTTTCGTAATATAAAACTATAACGCTATCAGAAACAAATTCCTCCACACCGTATCTTGAAATTCCTTTTTCTCCGGGAACCATTTCTGAAACAATTACTGCTGTGCATCCCAGTTTTCTGAGAATAAGCGAAAGTGTGAATATCATTCTTCTGAGTTCTGTTTTATCTTTTATATGCAAGCCTATGGCTGAAACAGAATCAACAACCACTCTTTGCGCTTTTATTTCCCTCACAGTTGATTCAAGGATATGAAAAACATCTTCTATATGAAAGGGGTCGTATCTTATGAATGCAAACTTTCCGGATTTTTCCAGCTCGTCCAGATTCCATCCAAAACCTTTGACATTTTCTTTTATGCTATCAATGGGTTCTTCAAAAGAAAGATAAACACCGTTCTCATTAAACATCTTTACACCGGTATGAATAAACTGGACACCAAATGTTGTTTTACCTGTTCCTGCAGTTCCTGTCACAAGAACGAGCTGTGTTTTTGGTATGCCGCCGCCCATAAGTTCATCAAGGCCAGAAATTCCTGTGCTTATCCTTTCCATACATATAATTTTATGAACACTGATTAATAAAAATTCCATAACTAATATAAAGTGGATAAAATGAGGGATGAACTAAAGGTAAAGGAATTGAAGGCATTAATAAAAGAGCTGGAAAAGATAAGGGGAAGACATACAGAATTGGTTAGCATATATGTTCCTGCTGGTTACAACCTTAACAATATTATTAATCAGATACATTCCGAACAATCAACAGCACAGAACATAAAAAGCAAAACTGTTAGAAAAAACGTGACCAGCGCTTTGGAAAAAATACTCCAGCATCTAAAACTCTATAAACAGACACCCGAGAACGGACTTGCTGTTTTTTGCGGAAATGTGTCTGAAAAGGAAGGCGTTTCTGATTTGGAGTTGTGGTCCATAGAGCCGCCGGAAAAAATAAATGTCAAACTCTACAGGTGCGACCAAGTGTTTGTTCTTGGACCGCTCAAAGAGATTGTTAGAGAAAAAGAGATATATGGTATTATTGTTTTGGATAAATCAGAAGCAACAATCGCTTTTCTTAAAGGGAAAAAAATAGAGATCCTTAAAAATATGGATTCTATTGTTCCCGGAAAAACCAAAGCGGGCGGATGGTCAGCAAACAGGTTTGCAAGAATAAGAGAGGGGTTATTGCATGATTTTTTGAAAAAAACAGGTGAAATCGCAAACTCAAAATTTAAAGACTGTAAGGATTTGAAAGGAATAATAATAGGTGGCCCCGGACCTATAAAAGAAGAATTTGCAGAGGGAGATTTTCTTGATTACACACTAAAGAAAAAAATTATAGGTGTTGTGAATACGTCCTATACAGGAGAGTATGGAGCAAGAGAGGTTGTTGACAAAGCAGAGGATATACTTTCAGAAGCATCTGTCATAAGAGAGAAAAAAATCCTGGACAGGTTTTTTTCAGAGCTTCAGAAAGACTCTGGCCTTGCTGTGTATGGTTTTAAAGAAACCCTGAAAGCATTAGAAGCAGGTAATATAGAGATGCTTCTTATTTCTGACGGGTTTGACTGGGCAAAAGTAGAGTTTAAATGCAAGTCTTGCGGGAAGACCTTTGAAAAGGTTTTGGACAAAAAATTAATTGACAACCAGAGGTGTGAGTGTGGCGGTGAGTTGGAAATTCTATCAGAAAAAACAGTGACAGAAGATATTATAAAACATGCGGAATTAATGGGAACCGAGGTTGAAATAATATCAACAGAAACCCCAAGAGGGGAGCAGCTAAAAGAGCTTGGCGGAATAGCAGGGATTTTAAGGTATGCTAATTAGACCGGTTTTGCGCGTGCGAATATTATAACCGAAAGCAAAACGAGCAGGAGGACAGAGAAATTATCAAGCCCGGGAAAGGATTCGGGGTATGTTATTAAAATTT
>QMZY01000042.1 GCA_003663415.1 Candidatus Aenigmatarchaeota archaeon | reverse complement strand
CGGAACAGGCTTCTCGGACAACTGCTCTGATTCCAATGGAAACGGCATCTGCGATTCCTCCTACACCCTCGCAGCCAACAACATAGACTACCATCCACTCTCAGCCACCCCAACCATTATAAACCTCGAATCCCCGCAAGACGATGCAGTGAACACAACCACCCGCCTCCCGGACTTCACCTTCAATGTTTCCGATGACTATTCAGCTGCATTCAACTGCTCCCTCTACACGAACAGAACAGACATAGGAACAGGAACCCCTGTCCTCCAGTCATACAACTCATCCGTCCTCAACGACACCTCAACCACACTCTCTGCAACCATTCCTCTCGCAAACGGATACTACGACTGGTGGATAAACTGCACCAATGCGTACGGAAGGGAAAACCAGTCAGAAATCAGAAACATCTCCATACAGGTTTCAACCCTTGAATGCTCCTCCTGCTCGGAGTGCTCGGACATAATCCAGAATCAGGCCCAGTCAGGAGACACGGTAAAACTCACAGCCAATATAACCAATCATGACGGGACATGCATTGGGTTCAATGGCAAGGATAATGTGATATTCGACTGCAACGGGCATATTATATCGGGGGACGGAGATGACTCCGGATACGGCATATATCTGAGCTCAGGTTCCAACAACAATGTGATAAGGGACTGTATAAATATAAGCTATTTTGGTACTGGTATTAATCTCTACTCTTCTAGCAACAATGTATTCCAGAACATTACAATAAGTTATAACTCCTTATATGGAATAAATATTTATTCGGGTTCTGACAACATATTTACCAATATCATATCGTATCTGAAAGGAGAAATAGTAGGAATCAATATTTATCTGTCTGATTATAACAATCTTACTGATATATCTATAAACAACGAAGATCATGGTCTTATAGGCATCCAGCTTTATCTCTCGGGTAATAACAGTCTGCACAATATAAGTATAAATAAAAGTGTGAGAGGAGGGCTCTATGCCTATGGGGACTCATCACATCGAAATAACATAGATACGTCTAACAGGATAAATGGAAAGCCTCTACAGTACTTCGATGGTTACTATAAACTTTGTCCTGATAACAGCACTCTTAATTATAATGATACATATTCTCAGGTAACCTTTGTGGGATGTAATAATATAGTATTGCACAATACAACAGTCATAGACTCTGTCTATCTATTTTATACGAATAATTCCGAGATATTTGATGTGAACTCAAGTTACGGTTATGATGGTATCTATTTCTGGGGTTCGAATAATAATACTGTTACCAACACCACTTCGAGTTCCAATTATGATGAAGGCATTTATCTTTTCGATTCAGATAGAAACAGTTTTACATACATTATTACTGATAACAATTCATATGGTGTTACTTTGAGTTCTAGTTCAGACAACAATTTCACCAACATTACCTCAAGGTACAATGATTACGGCCTATTGTTTGATGAAGACGGAGACAATAATACTGTGACTGGTTCAAGAATAGAGGATAACAGCATCGCAGGGATATATCTTCATTCTGACCCACCGAAGTTTCCTGAATACAACCTTATATACAACAACATCCTGAACAACTCCCTGAATCTGAAAATAGATGATAACATAACAAACCCGAACTATCTGAATACATCCCTTGATTGCAGTACAGGAAATATCATAGGAGGGAATTGCATAGGAGGGAATTATTGGACGAATCCCGGGGGGACAGGATTCTCGGATAAATGTGTTGATGATTCTGTACCGTACGGAGTGTGTGACAGTTATTATAATCTTAGCAACGGGACATCTGTTGCTATTGATTACTATCCGCTGAGAACGATAGAAGCAACAGGCTCGGAAGAGAATATCCCCAGACACGCCGGCAGCAATGAATACACAGCAACACTCATGTATGCAGCTGCTTTCTGGAAAGAGATAAAGCCAGATAATGTAACTATAATGAACATCAATAAAGAGGATATAGGGATAAAAGAGATAGAGATATTGGTTGCTAATATTACAAAGTCTGTTTATATAAACGTGATTAAGCTGGAAAGCAGACCTGTAGGTGTTGCCCATGAAGCTCCAGGACGCATATATCAATACATACATATAATCCATAAGAACATAGAACACAGTATGAAAGAAGCGGTGATAACATTCAGTGTGAACAAATCATGGATAGAAAGTAACAACATAGACAAAGACACAGTAACCCTGAACAGATACACAGACAAATGGGACAGGCTGCCGACAACGCTTATGTATGAGGATTCCGTGTCTGTTTATTACAGAGCTAAGACGCCCGGATTTTCATATTTTGCAATAACAGGAGAACAGGTGTCCGAGGTTGCAGAGATAAAAAGCAATATAACCAATATATGTAATAACAACGGTGTATGCGAAACCGGCGAAAGCGCGGAGAACTGCTCAGACTGTATGCAACAGTCTGAAGTTGTGTGCACCCCGGGACAGAGAAGGTGTTTAGGCAAAGAACTGCAGGAGTGTGATTGGGAAGGCTCTGGGTGGTACCGTATAAAGACCTGCCTTTACGGCTGTTCTGAAGGTAGATGCCGAGAAAAGCAAGGTGTTCCGGCAGACTACAGGCTTCTTATCATAATAGGGATCGTGTCTGCAATGATAGCATGTGTATATTTTGCCAGAAGATATCTCATTAAAATTCAGAAAAAGTCACGAAGAGGCTTATGAAATGATATTTAAAATGGTGGATAAATTAAGAATTACTGTCGTGGCTCAGCGGTTAGCAGCAGACACGAATGAAATTCATGTCTTTCCCTGTCTAGAGTGCTAAACCCATAAAGATGTTTTATGAAACTTGAGCTTTCTGTTGTGATAGGCGCGTGAAATCTAAGGTCGCGGGTTCAAAATACAGAGAGTATAAACCAAGTCCTACTGCATGGAAGTTCACCACCAGCATGCTTCTATTCCACATATAACCAGTTATCTGTGGCTGTGGGTTTTTTCTTGACAGCAGCTCGTCGCCTGTTCACCGGCCACATGCAACAAGTGAATAAGACCGATAGAATGCGTCTCCTTTATTTAAATCTTTCAGCTGCTCCATCGCTGGTCTAAGGAACCCTGCCAGCGTGCTGTTATATAAATAACACTTACGAGCGGTGCGTAAAAAAGCATAAACAAAAAAACAAGCACCGGGTTTGTTTCTTTTTCGCTTAAAAAAATCATATAAAAATGGATAAACCAGAAAATTACGAGAAGGAAAGGGTTGAAGAAAAGAGCGAAAAGTGAAAGAAAGAGCGAAACTGTATAAGGAAGGAAATGGATAAAAAACTGCGGGGTTTTCGGCGGTTTTTGTTTCTTCAAAACCCTTGCTGCTCCCCTGCCCCAGCGCGTTCTCTGGGGTTTTAATTCCTTAAGACTTTCTGGTTCTATTACACTGACCTTTGTGTCTGGTTCATAAACAATTTTATATCCTTTGTTCTGTGTTTTCAAGGCAAGAGCAAAGTCCTCTGTCAATTCCTCTGGCCAGCCCCCAAGCTCTTGTAAGGTTTTTCTTTTTATCATGCAGCAGCAGCCGCGAAATGAAAGCGCTGAACCAAAAAACATGTGCATCCTGAAGAATGCTGAATGATAAAGGTTTTCAAGGTTCGTAAGTTTTGATATCAGGGTTTTTCTGCCTCTTGTTACAAATTTTGGAAAAACCACAGCGGTCTCTGGGTTTTCAAACCACGGCAGCATTTTTTCCAATGCGTTTCTTTCGATTAAAGCATCGGCATCAAGAAAAATTAGAAATTCAGTTTTTGTGTGTTTTAAAGCAAGGTTCATTGCTTTGGCTTTTCCAAGCTTTTTTTGGTTTTGAATGCAATATATACCAAGACTCTTGCAGATTTCCGGTGTTTTGTCCTTTGAATCATTAACAACAATTATTTCTTTTTCGGGATAGCTTAGGGCTTTTGCTGAAAGTAGTGTTTTTCCTATGGTTTTCTCGTTTTGATAAGAAGGTATAATTATAGTTACAGGCGGTCTGTGCTTTAATTTTGGTTTTTTTCTTGGTGCTCTTCCCAGAATTATAACAAGAGCTGCATGAAAAATTAAAATCATTCCCGTTGCCCAGACAAAATCCATAATAATATGTTAAAAAAAACAATTAAATGTGTGTGGCTGCAGGCATTGTTTGGTAATTGTCTAACAGTTTGTAATTTATAAGGCTTTGCCTTAATTAATATCTATGAACAAGCAAAAAGAAAGGCAGGAAAAGATTCTGGACATTGCAAAAAGAAGGGGGTTTTTCTGGCAGACTGCAGATATTTATGGCGGCGTTGCTGGTTTTTATGATTATGCTCATTTGGGCTGTGCGTTAAAAAGGAAGTGGGAAAATCTTTGGAGGGATTTTTTCATAGGCTTGAACGATAATTTTTATGAAATAGAAACCTGTGTTATGATGCCTGAAGCTGTTTTCAGGGCGTCTGGTCATTTAAAGTCTTTTGTGGACCCTGTTGTGAAGTGTTCAAAATGCAAAACCATTTTCAGGGCCGACCATATAATAAAAAGCGTGCTGAAAAAAGATTATGAGGGCTTTTCACCAGAAGAGCTTATGAAAATTATAAAAGAGCATAACATTGTTTGTCCGGGATGCGGCGGGAGGTTTGAGGAGGCAGGTGTTTTGAATATGATGTTTCCGGTTGATGTCGGAACAGGTAAGGAAACGAGAAAAGCGTATCTCTTGCCTGAAACCGCGCAGGGAGCATATCTAAATTTCAAACAGGAATTTGAGTGTTTAAGGAAGAAATTTCCTCTTGGGCTTGCGATAATAGGTAAAGCGTTCAGAAACGAGATTTCTCCAAGAAATGTTTTGATAAGAATGAGGGAATTTACACAGGCGGAGCTTCAGATATTTTTCAACCCAAAGAAAATAAATGAGCATCCTGATTTTGAAAGTGTTAAAGAGTTCAAGTTAAGGCTTTTCCCGGTAGCCAACAGAGAAAAAAATGAGATAATGGAGGTTTCCTGTGAAGACGCTGTGAACAAGTTAGGTCTTCCAAAGTTTTATGTGTATCATATGGCAAAAATTCAGGAGTTTTATACCAAAGTTCTTGGGCTTTCAAAAGACATATTCAGGTTTAAAGAGCTTTCGGAAGAAGAAAGGGCTTTTTACAACAAATACCACTGGGATATAGAATTGTTTTTGGAAAGTTTGGATGGATTTAAAGAGGTTGCAGGGATTCATTACAGAACAGACCATGATCTGAGTGGTCATCAGAAGGTTTCTGGTCAAAGCATGGAGGTAAATATTGACGGCGAAACATTTGTCCCGCATGTTTTGGAACTGAGTTTTGGCGTGGACAGAAATATATACGCCTTGTTTGAACTTGCACTGAAAGAAGAGGAAGAGAGAATTGTTTTGGTTTTCCCGAGGCTTGTTTCGCCTTATGATGCCGGTGTTTTTCCCTTGGTCAGCAAAGACCGTTTGCCGGAAAAAGCGAAAGAAGTTTTCAGGTTTTTAAAAGAATCCGGTTTCTCTGTTTTTTATGACGAGACAGGAAGCATAGGAAGAAGATACAGGAGAATTGACGAGGTTGGGGTTCCTGCCGGCATAACCATTGATTATGAAAGCCTGGAAGATGAAACAGTCACTATAAGAGACAGAGACTCGATGAAACAGATAAGGGTTTCCATTTCAGAGCTTCCTGTTGTTTTGAGAAGGTTTTTGGCTGGAGAAAGCCTTGGAAAACTTGGAAAGCCTGTGAATTAAAGCCTGCTTGGAAACATTTTCTGTTTAATCCACATTAATGCAAAAACTGTGCTTGCTACGCCAAGAATTTCTATCCAGTCCCCAAAATCCAAGGCTGTTGTTTGAAATACTGGCTGGAAAAATGGAAGATAAACTACCATTATTTGAAGCAAAACAGAAGCGAGAACGGCAATGATGAGTTTTTTGTTTGAAAGGAGCTTTGTTTTGAATTTCATTCTCACTGATTCTATTCTTATCATTTCAAACATCACAATGGTTGTGAATGCCACTGTAACGGCCTTTGTTGCGCCTGATTCCAAGTTGTAGGCAAAAAGGGAAAGCGTTCCTATGCACATTATTATTCCGACCAGAATGATGTTTATGAGCATTCCTCTGGAAAGGATTTTTTCCTTAGGGTCTCTTGGCGGTCTTTGCATAATGTCTTCTGCCGGCGGGTCAACGCCAAGAGCAAGAGCAGGCAGACCGTCTGTTAAAAGGTTTATCCATAACAATTGAATTGCTGTGATAGGCAACACCAATGCGCCTGTTTCAGGGTTTGTAAAGCCAATAAGCATTGCTATAAAAACAATCAGCACCTCTCCAAGATTGCTTGATAAGAGATATTGTATGAATTTTTTTATGTTGTCATAGATGCCTCTTCCTTCTTTTACAGCTTTTACTATGCT
This sequence comes from Candidatus Aenigmatarchaeota archaeon, assembly GCA_003663415.1. Lineage (GTDB taxonomy): Archaea > Aenigmatarchaeota > Aenigmatarchaeia > QMZP01 > QMZP01 > QMZY01. The sequence goes on along the minus strand of QMZY01000042.1, from coordinate 542 downwards.
GGTGAAGTTATCGTCTCTTAAAATCATATCCGACGCTTCCTTGGCAACATCTGTCCCTTTCTTGCCCATTGCGATTCCAATGTCTGCTTTTTTAAGAGCAGGCGCATCGTTCACGCCGTCACCTGTCATTGCAACTATGTGGTTTTTGGATTTGAGCGCATCAAGTATCTTGACTTTGTGTTCCGGGTTTACCCTGGCACAGATTCCAATATTGTCAACTATTTTTTGGAACCTGCTCTCTGAAAGCTTTTCAAGCTCTTCCCCTGTTATGCTGTTTCCGGAAATTCCTATTTCCTTTGCTATTGCCTCTGCTGTGTTTTTATGGTCTCCTGTTATCATAATAACACGGATTCCTGCTTTTTTGCATTCCTCTATGCTTTTTTTAACTTCTTTTCTTGGGGGGTCTATCATTCCAACCAGACCCAAAAAAACCAAATCTTTTTCCGGGTTTTTCCGGTTTTTGGTTTCTTTGTAAGCAACCGCCAGAACCCTTAAAGCCTGTTTCGCAAGCTCTTCGTTTGTTTTTAAGATTTTGTCTTTTT
>QMZY01000041.1 GCA_003663415.1 Candidatus Aenigmatarchaeota archaeon | reverse complement strand
CCCAGTTCATCCAACGGCTTTGGCAAACCAATATCCATGGATAAATTTTTTGTTTGTGATTTAAAAGGGTTTTAAATTCTTCACAGTTTCTGAAATCCTTTTCCATCCTTTAACTTTCCTTTTCTTTAGAATCTCAAGGTATTTGTTTAGTTTTTTTGAATTTATCATATCTGTAAGGTTTGAACTTATTTCATTCAGAAAAGGATATTTAAAATAGATTAAATCTATGAGTGTTTTTTCTGGGTTAGAAACCTTTATCCATTGTTCATCCTCTTTAATCAGCTCGTATCCAAAATACATTTTTTCAGAAATTCTCCTTATTATAACTTTTCTTTTCCATATTGTTTTTTCGCCCGACTTAACCTTAAGTGAAGCCAAAGGAGTTAAAATATCTATGTTTGGAACTTGGTTCCATGCACCCAAAAGAAAAGCAGCTGTTCCAAGACCAATATATGCTTTTTGCAAAGGAATAAGGACAAGATAAGGTGACTTCTTAAACGTATACCATCCTTTAACAAGCTCCTCAATCTCGCCTTTTTTCCTGAGGTTATGTATGAAAATTTTAGCATAGTTCCTTCCCATTTTTGATTCCAAGATTCCAAAACTGAACACATCTGTTTTTTTGAGTTTCTGTAAAAAATCCCTGTACTTAACTTTTGGCATATTTCTCAATCCTCAATATAACAGACTCGTAGCTTGGGGTTGCACCAAGAAGAATGATTTCCTTGAGTCCGTTCCAATCCTTGGGTCTTTTAGGTTTAAACCCACGGATAACGGGTTCGACCTTTTGAACATCACATAAAGGAAGCAAATGATAAATATCATACAAATCTCTGGCTTTTTCCCTTTCTTTAAAAGCGAGAATTTTTTCCTTAATAAGCTCTTCTGGGGTGAGGACTTTAACCAAAACACTGCTCCCATCAACTAAATAAAACTCAGATTCATGGGCCTTGGTTTTTCTGAATTCAGGACTTGCTTCTATCTCTATAACAGTTCTATTTTCTTCTATCTTCATATATAAAACATTTCCAGAGGTTATTCTCTTTTTTATTACATTAAACTCATCCTCAAGAAGAACACTGATTTTTTCCGGACTGCTGCAGTATATATCTAAATCAAAAGAAAACCTTTTTCCTCCATAAACCCTCCATATAGCTGTTCCGCCATGGAAAATTATATCACAGTGTCTGACAAGAAATAAAATTACTCTGTCCTGAAGTTCAGCTATTCTGAGAAGTCTTCCTTTTAATAAATTCTTTAAAGGTATAACCATAATTAATTATTGACTAAAGTTATATTTAAATATAACCTAGGTAAATAAATATAAACCTTTTAATGATTTCTCTTAAAATTTCTAATTTTTAAGAAAACCACAAGGTGATATTTTGGATAAAAAATCACCCCGGACGATATATTTTTTGGTTCTTTTGATTTAGGTGCGGTGCTTTCAGAAGAAATGGGTTTTTTGAAGTAGATATTTTCCAAGAATATGTTTTAACTGATAAGGAATTTATGAGAAGAGTCTACAAAGGAACATCAGCTTATAATTACTTTATCTGATTAATAAGAATTTTTAAATCCGTAAAAAACTATTTCAATATGCCCTTAATTTTTGTTTCTTCCAATGAAAACAAAACCAAAGAAATTGAATCCATTTTGGGAATGAAACTCAAAAGAGTGAATTTGAATATCCCTGAGATTCAGTCCATAGATGTTGAAATTGTTGCAAGGGATAAAGTGAAAAAAGCCTATGATTTGGTTAAAAAACCAGTAATGGTTGAAGATACTGGTTTATACATTCAGGAATGGAACGGGTTTCCGGGAGCTTTGGTGAAATGGGTTTTAAAATATATAGAAAAACAGGGCATTTGCAAACTTGTTTCCAAAAACAGGAAAGCCTTTGCAAAAACATGCGTTTGCCTGTTTAACGGAAAGGAAATGAAAACATTTACCGGGGAAATTCAGGGAGAAATTGCAGAGAAACCAGGCAAATCCAACGGCTTTGGCTGGGACCCCATATTTGTTCCCTTGGGGTATGAAAAACCATTTTCTGAGCTTGGTGAAGAGAAAAACAAAATGTCCATGAGAAGAAAGGCTTTTGAAAAAGTGAAAACTTTTTTGGAGAAGAACCCTGAATTTTTAAAGCCCTGATTCCAAATTTAAACATGGACCTTGAAAAAAAACTCCAGCTTATCAGGGAAGTTGGTGAAGAAATCGTAACAGAACCAGAGCTTAAAGAACTGCTGAAAACAAAACCCAAACCTGTTGCTTATGATGGTTTTGAGCCTTCCGGAAAGATTCACATAGCTCAGGGCATTCTAAGAGCAATAAACATCAATAAAATGATAAAAGCAGGCTTTCGTTTTAAAATGCTTATTGCTGACTGGCACGCATGGGCAAACAACAAGATGGGCGGAGATCTGGAGAAAATCCGAAAAGTCGGAGAGTATTTGCTTGAGGTATGGAAGGTTACTGGAATGGATCTGAACAAAGTGGAATTTCTCTGGGTAAGCGATTACACACAGGATGACGAGTATTGGAAAAAGGTTATGCAAATCGCCCGTTCCTCTACGGTTCGCAGAATTATAAGATGCGGTCAGATAATGGGAAGAAAGGACTCCGAAGTTTTGCAGGCTTCCCAGATTATTTATCCCTGCATGCAGGCTGCCGACATTTTCCATTTACAGGTTGACGTTTGTCAGTTGGGAACAGACCAAAGAAAAGTGAATATGCTTGCAAGAGAGATTGGTCCAAAACTCGGGTTCTGGAAACCTGTTATAGTTTCACACCACATGATTATGGGTTTAAGACAGCCTCAAACACAAGCCACTGGATTGGAAAGAACCATAGAAATGAAAATGTCTAAGTCGATTCCTGATTCCGCGATATTCATGACAGATTCAAGAGAGGAGATAGAAAGGAAAATCCAGAAGGCTTACTGCCCGGAAAAACAAATTCAAGACAATCCGGTGATGGAGTATATGAAATATATTATCTTTGAGAAATTTGATTCAATTGAAATCCCAAGACCAGAAAAGTTTGGAGGTCCTCTGGAGATGCAAAGCTGCCAAGAACTTGAAAAACTTTACCAAGAAGGAAAAATCCACCCTCTTGATTTAAAATCTGCTGCTGTAGAATATTTAGACAGACTAATTGAGCCTGTCAGAAAGCACTTTGAAACAAACCCAAAGGCAAGAAAGCTAAAGGAATTCCTTGATTCCCAGAAGATAACGAGGTAAAGATATAAACTAAACTTGATATCCAAAACCTATAAAACCCTTAAGTTTTTGGTTATCTTTCCGCGGGAATCTGGCTTCTATTCCTTGCTCTTAACCCTCTGAAATTTTATAAATCACCTTAACAATAATATATAAACAGAGTTATATGATAATTACTGTTGCTAATCAGAAGGGTGGAGTTGGGAAAACAGACCTTGCTGTTAATTTATCTTCACACCTTGCTTTTTTGGGTAAAAAAATCCTTTTGATAGATTTAGACCCGCAGGCAAACGCCACAGACTATCTTCTTCCAGAAAAAAACAAAATAAAAAAAACCTCAGCAGACCTCTTAATCTCTGATAAGATCAGGCTGCAGGATGTTGTGCTTGAAACACAAATAAAAAACCTCCATATCGTTCCAGGGCACCACAGTTTAAACGCGGCACAGGTAGAGCTGATGAATGATGTTGGTATGCAGTTCAGATTGAAAAGAAAAATAAGGAAAACAAAATCATACGATTATATAATTATTGACACTCCGCCCTCTCTCGGCATGCTGACAGTTAACGCGCTCACAGCATCAGACCATGTTTTGGTTCCTGTGCAGACCCATTATTTTGCCACAGACGGTGTTGAAAAACTAATGAGCACAATAAATGCAATCAAAAAGGAAATAAACCCGAAAATTGATGTAAAAGGATACGTTTTAACAATGTATGATAAAAGAAACAAGCTTTCTTCTGCAATAGAAAAACTCGTAAGAAAAAAATTCGGTGAAAAGGTTTTAAAAACGCATATACCGGTCAATGTTGAATTAACAAAAGCCCCTATTTATCACAAACCCGTAATCCTTCATTCAAAAAGCAGCAGAGGCGCTTATGCCTATATGAACCTTGCAAAAGAATTTTTATCTTTGTATAAAGACAATTGATAATTATGGACACAATAGAATTTTTCGGAACAAAGGCGGGAAAAGTATGGGAAGCCCTGAAAGAAGGACCAAAAACCACAACCCAGCTTCAAAAAGCAACAGGCCTGACCTTAAAAGAGGTCTGCATTGGTTTAGGCTGGCTTGCAAGAGAAGGAAAAATCCTTGCATCAAACCTTGAGGGCATGCACATAAAGTTCCATCTAACCGAATAACTTTTTTAATTTTTTCCCCAATTCTTTATCAATGAAAAATGAAATGGATATTTCAGAGTTTCTTGAAGAGTTCATTGAGCATGTAAAGAAAAGACTCAATGAGCAGGATAAAAGAATAGAAGCATTAAGAAAGGAAATAAACAGGCTGAAGAAAAAAGGCGTGAGCTCTTCTGTCATAAAGGTTTTAAAGGGAGGAAAATGAAATGGTTGTTTTGGCTCTGGTTCACTTTGTGTTTTTTGCTTTTGGTGTACAGTTTTTTCAAGGAAATAAGCCTTTCCAATATTTTGAGCGGCATGCTTCTTGTAGGTATGGGTTTGCTTGCTTTTGACTTGGAAAAAGCAACAAAAATAAAAAAATCCATCCTCAAAAAATTCAGGAAATAGTCACAGCTTATAGTTTTTTGAAAGCTTCACGGTTCCTTTCTCTTTGAATTGTTTTTTCAATATCTTAACACTCAAATAGAAAACTTTTTAAATAATTTTTCTATTATAATGTATATGGTATCCAAAGAAGCCATTAGAGAAATAGTAATTGAGCAAAGAGAAGAGATGAGAGAGATATTTGAAAAAGAGAAAATAATAGAGAGGGAAATGAGAAACGAGGCGAAAAGATATATACAGGTTCCAAATATTCTTGCAATCTTGGGTGTAAGAAGATGTGGAAAATCCATGCTTTCCTGGGAGATTTTTAAGGATGAGAAATTCAGTTATATAAACTTTGATGATGAGAGACTTGTGGGGATGAAAGCTGAAGACCTTAACAAGGTTTTGGAGGTATTTTATGAATTGTATGGAAAAGGATTGAAATGTATAGTGCTTGATGAGCCACAAAACATCGAAAAATGGGAATTGTTTGCGAATAGATTGAGAAGAACAAAAAGGGTTATAGTTACAGGAAGCAACTCCAAACTGTTAAGTGGTGAGCTGGCAACAGCTTTAACTGGGAGATTTGTATCTTTTACAATTTTTCCATTCAGTTTTAAGGAATTGTTGAAGTTTTATGGTGTTGGTATAGAAAACATAACAACCGGTGTGAGAGGGGAAGTATTTAAGTATCTTAAAGAATACCTTGAGCTTGGTGGCTTTCCTGAAAGGTTCAGACTGGGAGAAAGAATAATAAATGAAATCTATTTTTCCATCCTCACCAAGGATGTTTTGAGAAGGGGAAAGGTAAAGAAGGAGGTTGAATTGAAGAAAATATCAAACTTTCTTATAGGCAACTTTTCAAAGGAATTTTCCTTCAGGTCTGTTAAAGAGTTCACAGGGGTAAAACATCTCTCTACTGTTTCTAAATGGGTTGATCTGCTTGAGCAGGCGTATTTGCTGTTTGTAGTTGAGAGGTTTTCTTTTAAGCTGAAAAAACCAGTGTTTGCCCCTAAAAAAGTTTATTGTGTGGATAATGGATTGGCAAACAGTGTTTCATTCCGTGTTGCAGAAAACTTTGGGAGGTTGATGGAAAATACAGTGTTTCTTGAATTGTTAAGAAAAAGGGTTTATGGCTTAGAAATATACTATTACAAGGATGCTCTCCAGCACGAGGTTGATTTTGTTGTTAAAGAAGGATTAAGGATTAAGCAATTAATCCAGGTAACCTATGCCTCGGGAAGAGATGAAATCGAGAAAAGAGAAATAAAATCCCTTTTAAAGGCAAGCAGAGAGCTGAAATGCAAAAACCTTCTAGTTATAACTTGGGATTTTGAAGGAGATGAAACCTTGGAAGGAAGGAAAATAAAATTTGTTCCGTTATGGAAATGGTTGGTTCATTAAACCAGATTAACAATTTTACAAACACCAGAAAATGTTTTTATCCCAGAAAAGCAAAACCTTAATATGCAGGAAATTGTTAAGAAACAAGACCTTTATAGATTTTCTTATTTTCTTTCAAATGAAAAATGTTTTTTCCACAGATATTGCGATACTGGTTTCAAAACAAAATGGACAGGTTTTTGGTGCAAAGAGTATAAGTTTCTTGAATATTTTGCATTTCAATCCAACGGGGTTTGGCTTTCGCCTGAAACCTGCAAAAAAGTTTCCTATAACGGCATAAAAGCTGAGCATTTTTATAAAATAAACAATGGTCAAATCAAGGAAACAGTTTATATTCCGGAAAAATTTTCTTCCCTGATAATCTCTCTTCAGGGAGAAAAACCGATGCAGCTTTTCCTAGAACTTGCTGTAAACATAAGAAAGAGAGCAGAAAACGTAACACAAAGAAGATACACCGTTTCCTTGCTTAAAGATTTCGTGTCCATTAGGAACCGGCTTGGAAGTTTTGGAGTAAAGGTTTTGAAAGGCAAAATGATTTTTAAAAGGAATGAGAGATACAAAACACACTATCCATCTGGTGAGGAACAAAAGTGCTTTATTCCCGGAGAAATATTTCTGACAGGAAACCCTGCAGTAATTGAACTGGCAGCAGAAAAACCAATGAAAGCATATCCAGAGAATCCGGGGAAAAGAGAAGCAAAACACCAACCCATTTTAAACACACTAAAAACAGACAATCCTCTCCTTAAAAAAGGGTTTGACTGGAGTGTTACGGGAATAGAGCTTCTAAGAAAAAAATACAATTCCTTTGAGGGCTTTTATGCAGGGCTTCCAT
>QMZY01000040.1 GCA_003663415.1 Candidatus Aenigmatarchaeota archaeon | reverse complement strand
GAAGTTGTTCTAAGACAGGGCATACATAAATGACGGCGGCTGCGGCGAACTTCTTCGGAACGCTTTGCATTCCTCGACCACGTTGCATTCTCACTTCGTTCAGGGTGTTAAAGGCGGATTATGAGCTTCGGCCATTGCAGAACTTCAGCAAATTCTGCTCCGCCACGCTCCAGAAACTTCTCATAATCCAATGTTAAGCAGCGCTGGTGTTTCCGTTAACGCTTCCACCAGCTTTGCTGGTGGCGCCTGCCGTCAGGCAGTGTGTAGGCCGTTTACTTGGCCTAAAGGGGTTGCGGTAGCTGTTTTTCCGTTAACGCTTTAGTGCGTTTATCCTGCACTAAAGGCTTAGCGGCAGCGTTCTTTCCGTTAACGCTTTAGGCCGTTTACTTGGCCTAAAGGGTTATAAATGTAAAAACTTAAATCAATCAATATGAAAAAATTGATTCTGAAATACTGTTTGCAAAATGCTGTTTTTTATGGTGGCAAAGCCAACCCAAAGGCTGTTTTGGGAAAGGTTCTGGCAGAGAGACCAGAGCTGAGAGGAAAGGTTTCAGAAGTGGGGAAAGAGATAGAGGAAGCGGTAAAGAAAGTGAACACAATGAGTTTAGATGAGCAAAAAAGGGAACTGGAAAAGATAGCGCCTGAATTGATGGTTAAAGAGGAGAAAGAAGAAAAGGATTTGCCCGAAATTCCAAAAGCAGAGAAAGGAAAGGTCATAACAAGATTTGCTCCTGCTCCAACAGGGCCTCTTCATATAAGCCATGTTTTAAGAGCTGTAACAATCAATTATTTGTATGCAAAAAAATACAAAGGCAGGTTTTTTGTTAGGATAGATGACACAGACCCTGCAACAGCAGAAGAAGAGTTTTATGACATGATTCTTGAGGACTTGGAAGCCTTGAATATAAAACCCGACAAGGTTTTCATACAATCGGGCAGGATGGAAAGATATTATAAATATGCAGAAGAGATGATAAGGAAAGGGTTGTTTTATGTGTGTTTCTGTCGTGCTGAAAAATTCAGGGAGCTGAAACTTAAGAAAAAGGAATGCGAATGCAGAGAGTCTTCTGGAGTTAGGGAATGGAAAGAGATGTTGAAAGGGAACTATAAAGAAGGTGAGGCTGTTGTGAGGATGAAGACATCAATGAAAGAGGAAAACCCCGTGTTGAGAGATCCGCCAATGTTAAGGATATCTGAACATCCGCATCCAAGAAAGGGAAAAAAATACAAGGTCTGGCCCTTATACAATTATGCGAGTGTGATTGACGACCATGAAATGGGTATAACCCATATTTTCAGAGGCAAAGAGCATGAGAACAACACAAGAATTCAGGAAAGGGTTTATATGTATATGGGTTGGAAAACGCCCATGGTTATAAATTTTGGAATGATTCATTTGCCTGGAATGAAGCTGCATAAAAGGGATATAAAAGAAATGATAAGGTCAGGTAAATTTTCTGGGTGGGATGATATAAGGCTTCATACCGTCAGGGCGCTGTTAAGAAGGGGCTTTGTCCCAGAGGCACTGGAAAAAACTGCGATACAGTGCGGGCTTTCAAAGTCTGATATAAGGTTTACGTGGGAGATTTTGGAGGGACACAACAGGAAAATAATAGATTCCAGAGCAAACAGATACATGGTTGTGATAGAGCCTGTGAGGATAAGCATTCAAAACGCGCCTGAAACAGAAAAAGTGGAAATTGATTTGCATCCGAGTTTTCCGGAAAGGGGGAAGAAAACAGTTCCCGTCAATACTGAAAAGGTTTTTGTTTCAAAAGAGGATTTTGAGAAATTTAAGGGAAAGGAAGTGAGGCTGAAAGGAATGGGTAATGTGAAGCTTGGAAAAACAGCAGAATATACAGGGAATAAGATAAAAAGGGAAATGCAAAAAATTCAGTGGGTCTCTGAGCCCAACGTAAGGGTTGAAATTCTTACGCCGGAAAAAACATTAACAGGTCTGGGGGAGCCCGAAATGAAAAAACTGAAAACAGGCGAAATAATTCAGATGGAAAGAACAGGGTTTGGAAGAGTGGATGGTGTTAAAGAAAAGGTAACAGTTTGCTTTGCGCATAAGTGATTTTTGGTTCGTTGTCAGCCTATGATGTTTGAAAGGGCTTCCCTTATTAATTGACCGAACATGCTGCTTGAGGCTATTGCAATAAGCATGTAGATGAATATGCCTACTATCAGCATTTTTCCTGCAAGATACCATTGGGATATTTTGTTTTCACCCTCGCTGATTTTTGTAAGAAATATCGCAAGGATTATTATGACTTCAATGACATAAATGCCTATTATCATCTGAAACATTGCTGGCGACGTGGAAGGCGCGCCGCCAAAAATCTCGGCCACGCTTAAGAAACCGGGAAGCTCTCCGCCGTATCCCACCATCCCTTCAAGATACACACCCAGCTGAACAAGAACCTGGATGATTATGTCTGCAATGCTTACTATTAAGCCCGTAATCAGAGGCGTAAGAAAATAGGCCTGAAATTTCATTGAAGAGGTTGTTTCTGAGAGAAGTTCCCTTATATATTCCTGGGTTTCGCGTATGTTTTTGAGGTATCTGGAAATTCTGAACATTGCTTCAGAGGCGTAAATCACGCCCTTTCTTGCCGTGTCAATAACAGCGTACATTATGTTTTTTATCAGTTTGGAAGGATAGTATCTTAACGCGCCGTATTGCTTGTCAAAAAAGGCAGAGTAAAAAGTCATTCCGAGGTTTCTTATGTTTTTAAGAGCGATTTTAAACAAACCCGAGATCTCAAGGTCTTTAACATCGTCTATACATTTTTCTATTGCAAGCTCTGGCGGTGTTCCGCCTGCTATTCTGTTTCCCAGCTGGAAAAGAGCTAATTCAAACTGCGTTTCAATGTTTTGAATGCCTTTTTGGGTTCTTATTCTCTGGTAATTTGAAAGAATGAAATGAACAGAAAGGGCGCAAGCTATACCAAATATTATAAGTATTGACATGCTGAGGGTGTAGATTGCAGTAAATGAGTCCGGATAGTTTACAAGCTCCGGCTTTCCGTCAGCACCGATTGGAGGTATTAGATATTGCGGGTTTTGAAGAAAATAGGTGACTGGTAAAATAAGGAATCCTATTAATACTAACAAGGAAACAGGCCAAACAGGTATTGGTTTTTTTTTCAGGAAAAACTTACCCGGCGGCGGGAGTTCAGGATGGTGGGAAACATCCACCTGAGAAAATGTAACAGGCCTTTTGCTAAGGGTGTTGTTTATGAACCAGACAATAAGGATTGGTAAAACTATGTCATAGGCCAGAACAAAATGAAAAGGTGAAACAATATCTGACATGAAAACCGCCGCCAACGGCGCCATTATTGTTCCCAGTATGGGAAGGACAATGCCCATCATGTGTATAACCATAACGGGTAAATGCAGGTCTTGGGCGTAGTGTTTCATTCTGGTTTTGGTTCCTTCCAAAATTACATTCAGGGCTTCGTCAAGGGTTTCTTTTCCCTTTTCAACGGTTTGGGTTTCGGAATCCCTTATCAACCTCAGTGCTTCTGCAAACTCCTCATTCTCCGGCTTCCATTTGACAATATAGTCTGTCAAGGCCTCGGAAGCAGAATAGTATCTGCCCATTTCTATGTCCCACAGCAATCTTCTCATATCCCATGCGAGCGCACCGGAAATGTTTGCTGCGGTAAATCTCAAGGCATTCTCAAGGTTAGGAGAAACCCTCATGGCAACAACCATGTAAAGAATTGCAAGAACAACTTCTGAGCTCGCCTGGATTCTGAGTTTTTTAACAAGGCTTGAGGGATACGTATAAAAATAATAACCCAAACCCAGACCAAAGGCGGCAATAAAAAGGGTAAGAACAAGATTGGAGAAAAGAACGCCGAGCAGAACGCCTGAAACAACCGAAACGAGTATTGTTAAAATAAAGAGGGACATCACATCTGCTGGCGTGACCTGAAGTTCTGCGAATGCTATTGCTTTTTCAAGCTGTTTTCTGCTGTTTTCATCGGGATTCATTACAAGGACCTTGGAAGCAGAACTCGCTAACCTTTCGTACCAGTTTGGTTTTCTTTTTTTCTGGTGCTTAAAAAGCCTGTATTCTCTGGAAGAAATTATTGGTTTTGCTCTTCTCGGGGGAAGAGAAATCCTTGGTGTTTTACTCTCTGTTGCTTTTTTCTTTTTGAAAAAAACCATATATATATTTTTGGTTAATTTTGTATATTAAGGTGAGAAGGAAGGTTAAAAAATATAACAGTGTTATATTATGAACGCATTCGATCTCCTGAAACCAGAATTGAAAACCTTAGTCAAAAAACGATTTAAAAAACCCACGCCTGTTCAAAAAGAAGTCATACCTGAAATCCTTAAAGGACATAACATCCTGACCATATCAGAAACCGGTTCTGGAAAAACAGAGGCTTGTCTGCTTCCTGTCTTTAACCTTTGGTTGAAAGAAAAACCAAAACCAATCTCTATCCTTTACATCACGCCTTTAAGAAGCCTTAACAGGGATTTGCTTAAAAGGGTTTTGTGGTGGTCCCAGGAACTGGGTTTTGATGTGTCCGTAAGGCATGGTGATACCTCTGCTTATGAAAGGAAGATGCAAACAGAGAACCCGCCTGATATGCTTATCTCCACACCGGAAACCCTGCAGTCTGTTCTTGTGGGTAAAAAAATAAGGGAGCATCTGAAAAACATAAAATACATAATAATTGATGAAGTTCATGAGCTTGTGCCAAGCAAAAGAGGCCTTCAGCTTTCTGTTGGTCTGGAAAGGCTGAAAGAGTTAATGAAATCTGATGCTCAAATTATAGCGCTTTCAGCAACCGTGGGAAGCCCTGAAAGGGTTGCAAGGTTTTTTTCTCTTGACTCAAGACCACACAAAATAATCAATGCAATAAAAACAAAAAAGATGCGCATAGAAGTTGAGTGCCCGAAACCTGAGCCTGAAGACGCAGCAATAAAAAACAAGGTTTTAACAGGCATTGAAACAGCTGCAAGGCTGAGAAGGGTTATAGAACTTATCCATTCGGGAAAATCTGTTCTAACCTTTACAAATACAAGAGAGTTTGCAGAGGTTCTTTCATCAAGAATAAAGGTAATGAACGAGCAGCTTGCAATAGAAACCCATCATTCATCCCTTTCGAAAGAAGTGAGAATAACAGCTGAAAGGAATTTTAAGGAAAACAAACTGAAATCCCTGATTTGCACCTCCAGCCTTGAGCTTGGAATAGATATCGGAAGCATAGACCTTGTTGTTCAGTATCTTTCTCCAAGACAGGTTTCCAAGCTTCTTCAAAGAGCGGGCCGCTCTGGCCACACTATTGAAAAAACTTCAAAAGGCATTATAATTTCTTCTGACCCAGACGATTGTTTTGAATCCACTGCTATAGCGTATATGGCTGCACACAACCGTATAGAACCTGTCAGGTGTTATGAAAAAGCCTATGATGTTCTTGCGCACCAGATAGTTGGCTTGGCTCTGGAAAAATATAAAATAACCCATGATGATGCGTTTGAAATAATAAGAAGGGCTTATCCGTTCAGAAACCTAAGCAAAGAGGATTTTCTGGAAACCTGCCTGCTTTTGCAAAAACTCGGCATTCTCTGGGTTCATTCCAAGTTTTCTGATGTTCCTGTTTTGAGGAGAAGAAAAAAAGCATGGATTTATTACTACGGGAACCTTTCAACCATTCCTGATACAAAAACTTATCAGGTCGTGGATGTTGTTTCGAACAAGCCTGTTGGTTCTCTCGATGCTGAGTTTGTTGCACTGCATGGCACTCCTGGTTCTTCTTTCATTACAAAGGGCCAGCCCTGGAGAATATTGAGTGTGGGAAAGAAAAAAATTCAGGTTGAGCCTTTAAAGGGGTTGCATGGAGCTATACCTGCATGGGAAGGCGAGCTTATTCCTGTTCCTTATGACGTTGCTCAGGAAGTCGGGCGCATAAGAAGAGAGATTTCAGAGCTTCTTCCGAAAGGCAAGAAATTCGTAATAAAGCATTTAATGGAAAAATACCCTGTAACCAAAGAAGTCGCAGAAACGCTTTACGGCACAATCAAAAAACAAAAGAACTGGGGCACTGTCCCTGATGAAAAGGCAATTCTTTTTGAAAGGTTCAGTGACGGGAAAGAGGTATGGGTTGTTATACACACCTGCTGGGGTTCTCTTGTGAATGAAACTATCGGGAGGGTTATCTCTTCTCTGGTTGCAAAAAGGGTTGGTTCTGTTGGCGTGCAAACAGACCCTTACAGGATTGTATTCAAGCTTCAACGGCTTGGTGACTGGAAAGATGTTTTTCTTGTTCTCAAAAATCTCAGACCAGAAGACATTAAAGAGGTTTTGAACGAAGAGCTTCCGAGAACAGAGCTGTTTGCATGGAAATTCATTCATGTGGCAAAAAGATTCGGTATCATTTCAAGGGATGCTGAGTATGGCAAGGCATACATAAGAAAGGTCATTGACGCTTACCGAGGGAGTCCTGTGTTCAGGGAGGCTTTGAATGAAATATATCAGGAGAACCTTGATGTGGAAAAATCAACAGAGGTATTAAAAGAACTTGGAAAAAAGAAAATAATAACTGAGCCGGGTTTGTCTCCTCTGGGAGAGGCAGGAATTGTGAGAAAGTATGAGATATTTGCTCCGGAAAAGCCCGAGAGGGAGATATTCCATATATTCAAAAAAAGGCTGCTGGAAACAAGAGTCGGTCTTGTATGCGTTCACTGCGGCAAGTGGGCAACAATTCAGGAAGCGGGCGAAGTTCCTGAAAAAATCCGCTGTCCTTTATGTGAGGCAGGCTTTGTGAGCGTTGTGCCTTCAAAATATGTTCTGGGAGCGCAGGAACTTGCAAAAAAGGCCCTGTCAGGAAAAAGGCTTTCTAAAGAGGAGGAAAAACACTGGAAATATATGGAGGACACAGCTTCTCTTGTTATATCTTCAGGAAAAAATGCTGTTTTATGCCTTGCTGGAAAAGGAATCGGGCCGAGAACAGCAGGAAGAATCCTGGAAAAAATGCTAAAAGGCGACGACCTCCTGAGAGAAATCCT
>QMZY01000039.1 GCA_003663415.1 Candidatus Aenigmatarchaeota archaeon | reverse complement strand
TGAAATCGAGAGAGGAGGGCAGCATAGCGAAAGGTCTGGCGAAAGTGCTGAACGACTACATCCAAGTTAGAGACGCAGTTATGAAGTTCGCGGAGGAACAGGGTCTGAAGAAGGAGGAGGTAGTAACGCCGAGCGGTAAGATAAATTGGGGTAAAATCCTTACCGACTGGGGTAAGAGAGGCATGACGTTATTGGAAAAGTATCTCGAAGCGCAGAGCAAGCAGCCGCCGACATACACGCCGCCCTCGCCGCCCACGTTTCCGAGAGAGGAGCTAGCGAAGAGAGCGGAGGAGCAGATCATGGAGACGCAAGCCCAGGAGCCGAAGGAGGAAGGAAAGGAGAGCTACGACGACATAGTTCAGGTAAGCGTTCAAGAGGAGAAGCCGGAGCCAGCGGAAGGGGCGGAGCCGAAGGAGGAAGGTTAATGTAAACAGAAGTAAACTTTAAATAGTGGTTAGAATATACATATAACATGAGCAAGTTAATCAGGATAAGCGATGAGCTGAAGAAAAAGCTCGATTCTGCAAAAATCTTTCCGAGCGAACCTTACGATTCCGTGATAAATAGGCTGTTTGCTTTGGCTACAAGCACGATTACCGTGTTTGCCTCCGCCAGCACCGTGCAGTATTTCCTTACCTTGTATGCTGGTTCGCTTCCGCAAGAGGTGATGCGAAGCTGAACATCCTGCTGCTGAGCAACAGTCCGACACGAGGTTTTGGGTATAGCGTTGTGTCTGACCATGTGGCTTTGGGGTTGCAGCGCGCGGGTCATCAAGTATACTTCCTAGGCATGCAGTCAATTCACGCCCCTTACAAGGACGAAAACGGAATAATAAACTTGGGAATCCGCTACTCACCATTTGGTGAAGATATATTGGGCGATTACCTGCGAATCTATCAAATCGATGTGTATATCAGCATAATGGATATCTGGCTGCAGCAGGCACAATACATGGGTCCGCTCACGAAGCAGATGAACATACCCTGGGTTGCGCACATAACCGCGAATTCCTATCCCCTCTCTCCGTTTTTGGCTACTCCGTGCACCTACGCAACGTTGCTAGTAGCGCCTAGCAAATTCGTTGAGCGCACGCTCAGGGAGTTCTTTCCAAACAACGTGTTCAGAATACCGCACGGCGTGGATACCAACGTGTTCAAACCCCTGCCGAAAAAGGAAAAGGAAAAAATGAGGGAGCAGCTGAGGATAAGCGACAAGGAGTTCGTGGTGCTCAGCGTCATGAGAAACAAGGGCTATCAGAAGAACTTTCCCGCTCTGCTGCACGCGTGGAAGATACTGCTCGAACGCTACGAGGAGCTGTGGAAGAAAGGCGTGTTACTGCTGCTCACTGATCCGACTGAGCCAGAAGGCATGCGCTTGGACATGCTGAGGGAGCGCACGGGATTGAACGACGTTGTGAGATTTATATGGCTGCGCCCGAGCGACGGCACGATAGAGCCAACGTTTGAGGGAGACCCGCGGGGAATGCCGCATACCGCTAACCTGAACTTTCCGCCAGAGGTTATGGCGAAAATATACAACGTTGCGGACGTGCACGCGATAGCATCGAGCGGCGAGAGTTTTAATCTGCCGAGTTTGGAATCGTTGGCGTGCGGAGTTCCGATAATCATGCCGGACAATACCACGGGACCTGAGCTGGCGGGCGAGTCAAAGGCGGGATTGCTGGCGAGGATAGGTCTGGAATACACCACTCCGCTGATAAGCGATGTGTTCCACGTAGATCCCCGCAGCCTTGCCGAGTGCTTGGAAAAGTTCTACCTGAGCAAGGAGTTGAGGAAGCGGTGCTCGCGCAGAGGTGTTGAATTCGCCAAGCGCTACGATTGGAAGCGCATCATACCCATGTGGGTCGATTTGGTCGAGGTGGCGAAATATGTGCAAAGCTGAGATATACAGCCCGTATAAGATTGCCCATCACATGGACAGGCTGAAGCAGATTAAGGAAGGGAAGATACCGCCTCCGGTCAACGCTCAAATCGACTGGACGAACCTATGTAATCTAAATTGTAGTTTTTGCATATACAGGAATGCTGGAATGGATGTGGAAGGGATGCACTTCGACCCAGATAAGAGCATTCAGAGGGAGCACGGGCTGAGATTGCTCGAGGAGCTCGCAGCCATAGGAGTTAAAAGTATAGAAAGTACAGGGGGCGGAGAACCCACGCTGCATCCGAACTTCAACGAGTTCGTTAGGCATGCCAGGAAGCTCGGTCTGCAGCAGGCATTAATAACCAACGGAACTTTGGTGGATGAGGAAACGGCGAGAAATATCGCCGATTTCGAGTGGGTAAGATTTAGCATCGATGCCGCAACCAGGGAAACCTACGAAAAAATCAAGGGGGTTGATGCCTTCGACAGGGTAATAAGAAATCTGAAGGGGTTGCTGCGCGTGAGAAAGGAAGGTAACGTGGTGGGCTTCAGCTTCGTGGTCTGCAGGGAGAACTACAGGGAAATATACGACGCCGCCAGGCTGGCGAAGGAGCTGGGCTGCGACAACATAAGGATAAGCCTTGCCATGACGCCGCAGAGGGAAAAATTATTTATCGACATTTGGGACGAGATAATGGCGCAGATTGAGCAGGCGAGAAAACTCGAGGACGAAAATTTCAGGGTCTTCGCGTTCAACAACCGAATTTTCGATTTGCAATCCACGGAGCCGCAGAACTGCATATACACTTACTTGGTTGCGGTCGTAACTCCAACAGGCTGCTTTCCTTGCTGTCGTTTGAAGAGTTACCCAGAATTCAACTTCGGAAATGTGCAGGAAAAAAGCTTCAAGGAAATATGGTGGGGCGAAAAGAGGGTGCGATTCCTGAACACCGTGGCGAAGCGGTGCACGTGGAACTGCTGGATGCGCGAAAAAAACAAGTTCGCCGAGTATCTGCTCACGGATAATCCGAAGCACGTGAACTACATTTGAGGTGGTCGCATGCTCAAACTGCCGCAGCTGAAAGAAATCGAAAAGAAAAAAATCAGCGTGGGAGAGCTGAGGGAAATAATGTACAGGCTGGACTGGATTAAGATAATGCTCAACGCTTACCGCATGAGACCGACCGCGTGGAGAGAAAATCCCATGCTTGAGTACAGAAACGCAAGCGATTGCGTTTGCTTCGCGGTTATGGATGCGTTAGAAAGGGCTCTCTACAAAAAACTAACGGGAAAGGAGGTGGTCGAATGATTTCCATAGCGTGTTTGATATACCGCAGCATAGAATATCTACGCTTTGTGAAGCGAGGGGTGGAGCGC
This sequence comes from Candidatus Aenigmatarchaeota archaeon, assembly GCA_003663415.1. GTDB lineage: Archaea > Aenigmatarchaeota > Aenigmatarchaeia > QMZP01 > QMZP01 > QMZY01. Next base: position 3,800 of record QMZY01000039.1, on the reverse strand, counting down.
AACACGCCCATGCTGCGCAGCGGGGAAGCCGAGTTCTACTTCGTGTGCAACAACGCAACCGAAGAAGTGAAAAACTATCTGAAGGAGAACGACATACCTCACTACGTGTTCGAGACCGAGCCGCAGCCTCCCTATCCTCATAACATAGGTTACATCTACCGAGCGTGGAATTTCGCCGTTAAGGTTGCGAAGGGCGATGTGGTCGTGCTTCTCAACAGCGACATGTACCCAGCGAAAGGCTGGCTGGAGGCGCTCGTGGGCTGGCTGGACGAGCGCAGGGTCATAACATCGAGGCTCGTGGAGAGCGGCAGGCTGCCGAGCACCCTGCCTCACGTGATAGTTCGCGACTTCGGTCGAAGCCCGAAGGAGTTTAGGGAGAGCGAATTCGAGGAGTACGCAGCCAAGGTAAAGCTCCCCGTGCTCAAATCGGGCGGAGCGTACATGCCGCTGGCGATACACCGAAGCGTTTTCATGCTCGCCGGCGGATATCCGCACGGCAACATCGGCGGCATTCCGGGCGATAAAATATTTTTCGAACGCCTGAGCAGCCTGGGGGTCGAGCACTACACGGCTTTCGACTCGATTTGCTACCACATTCAGGAAGGAGAAAGCTCCGAGGTGAAAAAATGAAGGTCGTGATATACTGCCCCGTCGCGGACGAGCTAGAGATGTTCCGCTTCGCGACACGCTACGCTCTGGAGAACGCTGGAACGGAGTGCGAGTTCGTCGCGGTAATAGACAGCATAACGAGCAGGGAGGTGAGGGATTACATAAAAGAAAAGGGATACTCGACGCTCGAGGTAAAGGGGGAGAGAAGGGATTGGCTCTACAATTTGTATGCGTGCTGGAACCGTGGCTACGATGCATTTTACGAATACGGTGCGGACATTGTTGTTCCCTTCGGCGTGGACCACGCGTTTTACAAGGGCTGGTTGAAATATTTAGTGAAGTACGTGAAGCCCAACAGAATAGTGAACTGCAAGCTGATAGAGAGCGGGAGGTTGCCGAGCATTCACGAGTGCAGGGACTTCGGCGAGCCCGTGGAAGGAAGGTTCAGGCTGAAGGAATTTTACGAGTACTGCGAGCGGATATGGAAGGATGAGCTCGTTACCGATGAAAGGAGCTACGGCAGGCGGTTCGATGCGATGCCGTTTGCGGTGCCTAAGGAGGTGTGGGGGCTTTACGGACCCATGCCGAAGCGCATCGTGAACGGGGTTACCGGAGACACCTACTTTTTCAACCGCTGCAGGGAGAACGGCGTTGAAATCGTTAAATCGTTAGGCTCGATATCGTATCACTATCAAAAGAGGGGATGAAATGAGCATAGGGGATTTGATAGACCAATTAATAACCGCGAACGTGAAAATCTTTTTCATAGAGGAACGCCTCGAAGCGCTGCAGCAGCAGAGAAAGCAGCGCGAGACGGAGGAACTGCTGCGCAGGATAGCGGATTTGGACAGGGCGAGAAGGGATATGGTCACCAAACGAAGGATGCTCATAAACAAAATCAATGCATACTTTCGGGAGCGCACCCCTCCCGAGTTCAGAACTTTCGAGGTGGAGTAATGGCGCGCATAGGCGTAATGGGATTCGGAGTGGTCGGCTCGGCTGTAGCGTACGGATTCAGAAAAATGGGTCACGAAATATACGTTTACGATGTTAATGCGGAGCGCGTAAAATTAGCGGAAAGGTTCGGCTTCAACGCGGCGGGCATAGAAGATATTACGGAGTGCGAGTTCATCTTCATCTGCGTTCCGACCCCATGCAGGCAGGACGGTAGCTGCAATCTGGAATACGTTGAAAAAGCGTTCTGGGATTTGATAAGCACCTGCAAGAAAAAGGGAAACGATAAGGGGCAGATAATAGTGGTGAAATCGACCGTTCCGCCAGGAACGTGCGAAAGGCTGCGTAACTATGCGATAGACACCGAGGTGAACGTGCACGTGGTTTCCTGCCCAGAGTTTCTCAGGGAAAAGCACGCCGTTGAGGATTTCCTGAACCCAGACCGCTGGCTTGGCTACGTGGTAATAGGAGGTTTTGAAAAGCAAGCCGTGGATAAGGTTGCAGAGCTGTACAAGGATTTCAACGCCGTCATCGTGAAAACGGAGCCCGAGGTCGCGGAGATGTCGAAGTACGTGAGCAATCTTTTCCACGCTTTGAAAATAAGCTTCTCGAACGAAATAGCGAAGATATGCGAGCGCCTAAGCATTAACCCGAAAAAGGTCATGGATATCCTGCGCATAGAGCTGAACCGCGCGACCTACATAGACCCCCTGCTCGGTCCGTTCACCGGTAAGTGCCTGCCCAAGGATTTGGAGCAGATGCTCGCTCTGTGCGAAAGTGTGGGATACGATGCCCCCCTGCTGCATGCGGTTAAGGAGGTTAATGAAAGGGTCAAGGAGGTAAACGAAAGGGTCAACCACCCCTCCCTAAGAGGAAGGGGCTTGTCTTCGGGTGATAATGATGCCATCAACCCTCATAAGACCAGACGGGCTGGTTGACCGCAGCCCCAGCCTCAGGATGCTGAGCCGTTATGCTGGGGAGCAGTCGGCTCGCCCTGAGGCAGATGTTTTGAGACGCAACCCTATCCCTATTCGCTTCGAAACCGCATTCGCATCTGAAATAGTTGTATTGAGACGCTTTCCTTCTCTTTCCGCATCTCGGACACGTTTGGGAAGTGTATTTCGGATTGACGGCAATCACTTTAATTCCTTCCTGCATAGCCTTGTGTTCGAGTGCGAACCTAAAGAAACCGTAGGGAATTCTGTTAATTTTCTTCCTCCCTTTTTTGTTGATTTTCCCTTTCCTCGCTCTGAGATGTTTAATATCCTCTATCACAATAGTAGCGTAGTTCTCCTTAGCGAGTTTTATTATCTCACTCACCATCTGCCATATTCTCGTTCTAACGTAATTTCTCTGCCTTCCGCTGAGCATTCTGAATTTTCTCCTCGCTTTACTGTCGAAGAATTTATCCTTGTAATGCTGGAGTTTCGCTCTTCTCCGCTCGTACTTCATCTGTTTCAAAGATATGTCCTTTCCGAGATAGAGTTGCTTCAGCCATCTTTTGGTTCTCGGATTATACACGCTGACTGCCAGCCAGCGTGCGTTTACATCGATTCCGAGAACGTTTGGCATTACTTTGGGCTCTGGAAACTCTTTTTTGAGAGTAGTATAGAATTTCAAATCTTTGGTCATGATTACGGAGGTAATTTCCCAACCCTGCTGAAGGTGTTCGAGCAATCTTTTGTAAGCACCGTCCTGCTTAATGGGTATGGCGATTCTCTCGGAATTAACTCTCAAACTCAACACGGGATTCTTGCGTTTGGTTTTCTTGAAGGAAAACAACCTTTTATCGAATCTAACAACAATCCTATCTATTCTTCCTTGTCTTCTCACATTCCAAGCATAGGTCTTTGCTTCGATGACCAATTGAGAAGCGATGTTATATTTTTCCCTGAAAGAGTTATAGACAAGTTTTTGAATATCCTTTCGGGAGAGATTAGGATTGTTTTTCTTGATTTCGAGAATCTCCAAAACCATTCGATGAAAAGTGTTGTAACATTCGAGCAGAAGTTTTCGTTTATGTTTGGTCGGTTCAAGCAAATTAATGCTCAAACACTTGCTCCCCAGCATGGTTATATATTTTTCAAACAAATATTTAAATATTACCGCAATTCCTCTCCGCCCTATCGGACGGAGCCTCCTTGCGGTGATTGAGGTGAAGCGCGATGAGCTTCTGGAAGGATAGGCACGTGCTCGTAACTGGAGGCAGCGGGTTCATAGGCACGCACTTAGTTAAG
>QMZY01000038.1 GCA_003663415.1 Candidatus Aenigmatarchaeota archaeon | reverse complement strand
TCAAACGATGTCGAAGGCTTATGGATAAAGGGAACAGATTTAACAAACGGAACACCAAGCTATAACACAATGATAAATGTTTCCCATGCGAAATGGTCTTTGACAAACCTTGGAGACCATCCAGGACCGCCACAACCAGCAAATATGTACAACCTGAGTTATGAATATGACAGAATCAACAAGGATATGCAGGTCATACCGGCAGGAACAAACGAAACCCTTTACTTCTGGATAGACGCCCCCAAGGGAGTTTATCCAAGACTCTATACAGGAACAGTGTGGATAATGGCAAATTCAACAGACTGAGTTTTATAGTTCCTGACACAATAAATTACAAAGCATCAGGAACAACCAGCAAACGAACCTTTGTAACCAACATACCATTTGCTATAATTTTTATAAATCCTTGTTCTGAAAACAAGATATGAATTATGATTTTTTACATGCTCAAAAAACAAAGATTAAGAGAAAACACTGTTCAATTCTGATAATTGCTTTTTTAATATCAGCAGGATATTTTTATTATTCCTCAAACACATCTGTCACAACCCTTGAAAACACACAGATTATCACTGAAATGCCAATAGCAACCAAAATAAACAATAACTATGTTCTAACCATCGGAGAGGAAACGCCGTTAATTTTTAATTTTACAACACCGGGAAATTACTGGAATGCAAAAATCCAGGTCTCTGTTCCAAAAGGCTTAGAACTTCTCAAAGGAGATTTAAAATGGGAAGGAAATCTTGTAGCAGAGAAAACAAGAAGCCTTGCATTTTACGTGAGGGCTGTTAAAGTTGGAAAATGGGAAACAAAAATCTCTATAAAAGATTCGTCCGGAAAAACAATAAAAGACCATGTTTTCAATGTTTGTATTGATGTTTTGGAAAAAGATGCAATAAAAAGATGTGTAAGTTAAAATTTCTTAAGCTTTAAGTCCCCTAACAATTTAAGCAAAACAGGAACCTCTTTTTTTATTTTTGCAAGCCTTAGCTGGTATATTTCCATAGCGCGTTCGTATTCACTTTTACCCATTGTTTTATATTTGAAATATGCTTCCTGCGCCTCTTTCATAAGAAGCTTTAAGCTCTTTTTCTCATTTTCAAGTTTTATTATAGATTTTTTTATTCTCCTTATCCTCATTTCTCTGTAACCAACAAAAACCGTAATAAAAAAACCAGCACCCAGAAGCAATATAACAATCAGGTTTGCTTTTAAAAAACCCGCCCAATCAAATTCACTTTTTTCCATAACCATTTTCATATAAAATTCCGCTTCCGCTTCTTCTACCTTGTTCTCTGCTTGGTTTAATAGATTCTCTGCATTAACATACCTTTCATTTTCAAACTCCTCTATTCCAGAAGAAAAAAGAGTTTTTGCAGAAGAAACATTAATACCTTTTGATTCTGCCTCATAAATCCTTTTTTCTATTCTGTCTATAAGCTTGTCAACCCGAATTGCACTGTCTTTTATATCTTTAACATATCTCGCAAGCGTTTCTGCTCCTATATAGTTTCCAATCTTGAATTGATGTTTTGCTTCGTTCAATGTATCGTTTGCATAAGAAACACCAAAACCCATAGCAACCATTTCTTTTATATAGTTTTCAGCTTGATGAATTGCATGCAAAGAAGAATTTTCTGTTCCAATAATCAAATCCCCTTTCACACACACAGCACCAAACAGGCTGGATAACAAAAAAACAAACACAACCGCAAGACCAGCTTCCTTTATCCTGTATTTCCATTTCTCTTTCTCCCCCATAGAAGATACAATCTCTTTTATTCTCATTTTAATATCAAGCAACTCTTCTCTTAAAGCCCTCATGGTTTCTAAATAAGAAGACCTGCTTATGCTTTGCATATGGAAATATTTTAGCTGTGTGTCTTCCATAATTTCTTTTATTCTTTTTTCTTCTTCCTTCAATGACTTTAAAACCCTCTTGCTTCCAAACGCACCAATTAGTTTTGAAGAAAATTTTGCTTTCAGTTTTTTTATGTCAGCAAGCCTTTTTTCATATACATACATCATTCTGTAATACTCGGATTTGCTTATGCTTTTTTCCTCAAAATGCTGTTTTTGCAGATTTTTCATAAGCTTTCTTATTTCCCTTTCCTCTATTTTTAACTTCTCCAGCTGTTTTCTAACCCACAAAATATACAGTTTTCTTTTCAAAAACACAGAAGAGAACACAACAACCAAAACAATTGTAATTATAACAAACCAATACCTGTACAGGAACAAACGCAAATTCGGTGTTGCACTTTCAATAGCATATGCAAGCAGCGCATCATTCCCTCTTTCTTCTGCTCTTTTATAATCACCTCTGCTAAAAGCCGCTCTTGCAAGTTCATACATAACCAAGGTCTCATTCAATTCAATGCCGTTGTTTTCCGCTTTTTTTATTTTGTTTTCAAGCTCTTTAATCACTTGGTGCGCTTTCAAAAGATATTCCTTTTCTTCCAAAATCCGTTCAGCAAGCCTTTTTGCAGAATCATAATCCCATTTTGTAAATGATTTGTTGGCTTCTTTTACTATTTCTTCAAGCCTTGACACATCAAACCCCATTTCTTTCAGCCTGTTAATTTCATTTTCAGCTTTTTCTATGCTTTCTAATGTTTCGTTTTCTTCTACACCATGAATAACCAGCAAAACGTTTTTTGTATCTTTAACCTCTTCCCCTTCTTCGCCATCAACTGTTTTGCCGTTCCCTTTGACTTGAATTTTTAATAAGTGTTCTCCGTAAGAAGTATAGTTTGGGGCAAATATCCTTATCTCAACAGATTTGGGCTTACCGTGCTCAACCCTGAACGAAGAAGGCGAGATTGTAATGTGTATTTGAGGATATCCTGTTACAGAGAGGCTGCAGTTCTCAATAACACTGCCTTCTTCTGTGTTTGATACAATAGCAGTGAAAACAGATTCTTTGCCTCTGTATATATCAATTCTTTCTGGAAAAGACAGAGAAACACCGTACCTCTGTTCCTTTACACCACCTCCACCAACCCTGACCTCTTCCTTAACAGTGGTTGTACCCCCGCCCGGAACAGTGCAGTCATCGTCATTTGTATATGTACACCCTGCACCGCACACTCCGTCGCTGTTTGAGCATCTCACAACAACGGTTTCAGATTCGCTGTCAGAAGAACCGTTACAACTTGAATTCGCATATACTGTAAACACACCAGCTGATGCTGTTTCAGGCGAAAGTCTCACAGTAATATTATTCCATGCAACATTCCCTGAGCTCAGGTTTCCTATATAATAGCTCAAATTTCCTGATAACACAGACCAACCTGTTGGTAAAGACCAGTTCAACCAAGTTTCATTCCCTGTTTCATTCCCTATGTTTTTTACTTTTGCACTAAGGTTTATTGTTTGGCTTTGGTAAACAGTTGTTGGAAGAGTGACCAAAGAAACATCAAGATACGGGCCGCCGCTGTATGAGTTTATCAATGCCGTTGCCTGTCTAAAAACAGGTTCGGGCGTTTCAGAACCATGAGATGCGTTAATGTTTATAACCATAGAGCTTTCGCTATCGAGGCTAGAGAACTGAATGGTTATGTTTATATCAACCTCGCTTTTGTTTTCCAAATAAAAACTCAATGTGTTTGCTGACCCGTTAAAGTAAACGTTTAAAGGCCAGTTATGAGTCAGCGTGAACTCCAGCGGATCATCTCCTGTGTTGTTTATCCTTAGCATACCAAGGTTTCCTATGGTGTTTATTTTCCCGTGAACTGTTCCAAAATCCAGAGGTGTTGCATTCCAGGTATAGTCCCATTCAGCAGTTATATTAATTGTTTGTGATGTGTTTGCAATGCTATGCGTATCGTTTGCCCATATTCTGTATGAATAATTCCCTCCTGTCACATCTATGCTGAAACCCCCTCTCCATAAATCACCGCCAATATTAACCATTGTAACATTATTCCATACCGTTTCTTTCCATTGAAGAATAACAGTATCAACACCAGAAAAATCAGTTAAATTAACCGTTACATTTATTTCGCTTCCCGGGTCCACATCATCTGTTGAGTTTGGGGCATGATAAATATCATTAAACCTTGGAGGACTAACATCTACACTGAATGAAAAATTATTTAAAGACCAGTTGCTTTCGGAATCATTGTCATACGCCAAACAATTCCATACATAATACCCGTCGCCAACACCAGAAACATTCCAAGTTGCAGAAACCCATGACCTGTCTTCCAAACCTTTCTGATAGGATTCGTTTATTTCAGCCTGCGTTTTTACTGTTTTTGATATCCTTAGCTCATCAAATGTTGCATCCGCTACATATTGACTTCCGCAACTACCAACATCACAAGAGCCGATAAACATATTCGATGCTATGTTCTCCACATAAATATTCACACCGGTTGTATCGTAATCGCTGTTATCAGCTGTTCCGTCAATATACAATTCCATTTTTTCCCCATTCCCCACATCACCGTCCAAATCCCACACAGCAGCAACATGGTGCCATTCCCCTGCCTGCCAGTTCAGTATATTGGATTCTATCCAGTGATCATTCTCGTTAACATCTTTTATTTTGAAAACCAGATGGTCAGAAGCAACATATATTTCATATGAATCCCCAACGTATTCTCCACCTATTGCAAAAAACCACCGGTCTTCTTGGGAACCTGCATCTATAGCATACGTTGTTCTAACCCAGAATTCAATGGTTCCCTGGTTTTTGTCAAAATTGTTGGCAGTCGCGTAAGTTAGTATGTCGGTATCATTTACTGTTGCACCCTGAAAAAACACAGCATCCTCAAAACCAACGCTTGCGTTGTTTGTTGCTGCTCCGGAACCGTTTGCTAAACACTCTGTATCACCGTTATAATGGCACAACAAAAGAGAGTCGGTATCCCAGACAAACTCACCAAACACCTGCGTTTGATTTGCTTCCCATGTTCCTGTAAGGTTGTGGTAAAGCGTTATATTGTAAACAGCATCTCCTGTTGCAGTGCAGTTAAATGTTATATTTGTGGTGTTTATGAAAATATATCCGTTTTCTGGATTAACAAGAGTGACATTCACTTGTGCCAGCACACCCGAAGAAAAAAGAATAAAAAATAAAAAAAGAAAAACATTGCTTTTTATTATAATTTTTTTTCCATACATATTACCCAATTATTTTTCTTCTTCTATGTCACCAAAGACCTGCTGTTCAGGATAAACAACTATGCCTGTGCCATCTACGATTTGCATAGCAACTATTTTTTTCTTGTGTTTCGCGCCCCTCATTTTTAAAACCTCTAAAGCGTTTTCCCTGACATCGCCTCTTCTTATGTTATACAAAACAATCACACCGTCAGCCAAAAACTCTTCAACCCCTGTAGGGCTGTACTGGGTTGGAATCTGAGCGGTTTCAGTTATCATAAAAGATGTTGCGCCTATCTGTTCAAAAAACCTGAACAACTGCTCTATGTAGCTTCTGTAATTTTCCCTTTTGCCTGTAAATGCCGATGCTATTGCTGTCAAAGAATCAACAACTATGCGGTCCGGTTTGAAGTTTTCAGGAAGAATAACGGGCATAACATCTATTAGAAGTTCTCCCCTTGCCTTCGCTAGCAAGGCGTCAACAGACCTTATTATATCAAACGTGTTAAACTGCTTAATAATAAGATTTCCTCTTTCTTCCAGCTCTCTTGGATTCCATCCAAAATCCTCCATGTGCTGAATTAATCTCTCTCTTGACTCTTCAAAAGACATGTATAAACACTTCTCGCCTTTTTTGGCAGCATTGTAAAGAATTTGCAGGCACATAATGGTTTTTCCAGAACCAGCGCCTCCTGCTATGAGAACTGATGAACCTTTTGGTATGCCCTCCTCAACCAAACCGTCCAATCCGGGAACACCAGTAAGAACATACTCCTTTTTCCCTTTTTTGGTTTTTACTGATTTTGTCTCTCCTTTCAGGCTGGCTTCTACTGCTTTTTTTATTTTTTTGGCGTCAAAAAACGGTTTAGAAGACTTTTTCTTCATAACATATAATTATTCTATTTGAAAATATAAATATTTTTTATTATCGTATAAATATTATTTAAAATAGTTTATGTTTTTATTAAAATATCTGTTTTAACCAGAAACCTAAAACCAGAAGGCCAAGGTAAAAAGGTTTAAATGTTTTTCTATTATTTTATAAATATGGCTGAAATACGTTCTATTGATTTAAAAAACAATGAAATAATCGTGAGTCTTAGGGTTTCGAAAGAAGAGTACGCTCTCCTCCACCAGAAAACAGATGATATATTAATAATACCCGCTGGGATAAAGGATTTGAATCAAACCTTAACCACAGGAAAACTTGGAAACAGCAACAGACTGATGCTTCCTAAAAAGGTTCTGGAAAAAAACAACATACCAGAGCTTGATAAAAAAGTGAAATCAAAAATATTTCTTCTTGACGGCAACGCTTACCTTCTGGTAAAACTCAAAGAGGTTCTACCAAAGATTCCGTTTCAAGAGGTGAAAAAATGAACAGAGTCTCAACAGGCATAACAAGACTTGATAAATTGACAGGAGGCGGGTTTCCAAAAGAAACCGTTATTCTTCTTTCCGGTGGAGCAGGAACAGGAAAAACGCTTTTGGGACTGAACTTCCTGCTGGAAGGCGCTAAAAAGGGCGAGAAGTGCTGTTATGTTTCTCTTAGCGAAACTCAAGATGAGCTTTTAAGAGCAGCAAAAGGAATAAAATCATTAAATGATATAAAAAAATACCTTGGAAAAAACCTTGTTATAGAGCATATCCCTTTGGGAGAAAACATAACTTTAAAGAAATTTGTTGAAATAATAGGAATGTATCCTAAAATAGACAGGCTTGTTATAGACAATGTTAACAAGCTTTTGATTTTTGCGGAAAACAAAAATCTTTACAGGGTTTATTTGACCGAACTTGTGAATCATTTAAAAGAAATGGGTTCCACGCTTCTGATATGCGAAACCAAAGAAGAACAAATAGACAGCGGAAACAACGAAGCGTTTGAGTGTGATGGTGTAATTAACCTCTCTTTTCTGGATTTGGAAGAAAAACCAACCAGAACACTTCAAATAACAAAAATGCGCTACACAATATTTGAACCAAGAATAAGACATGAATTAATAATCAATGAAAAAGGAATAGCCCTCAAAGAAACAAAGATTATTTAAATAATAAATGTTTAAACTTTTTATATAAAAGGATTTTTGTTATTCTGAGAAAGACCAATATGAAACTTTCTGAATCTCTAAGTAGAAACATTCTAGAAACAAGCACAGGAATTATATTAAATAAATTTAAAGTAAGAAAAAGGAGAAACATTTTCTTTTTTGATGATATAGGTTTGAAATATATAGAAATATGTGAAAAAAAAGGTTTTGGTCAAGCTTTACAAAACATATCAAAAAAATGGGGATACCTTCTTTTTAACCAAACAATTCCTTTTGCAAAAAAACAGCATCATAAAATAATTTTTAATACTATTATTTCTCAACTTCTAAAACATCAAGGTTATAT
>QMZY01000037.1 GCA_003663415.1 Candidatus Aenigmatarchaeota archaeon | reverse complement strand
TCTCATAACAGAAGAAAAAATCTCTATAACAAAGGATTTACTTTCCAATCTTGTGGCCTGCAGAGTTGATTCCAGGTCTCAGGATAATCTCCTGCTTATAAGAATAGTTCTTTTAATGAAACATAAGAAAATCCCTCTCAACCTTTCAATCCCTCAGATAACAAAACCCTCACCAGCTGTTTCCCATACAAATTAAAATCACACCTCAATCCTTGTCGGAAGCCCGGATTCCTTTATCTTTTTGATTCTTTCCTTGTGAGAAACCTGTTTGGTTGAAATCTCACCTTCCAGAGCCTTTTGAATCTCCTTCTTGCTCTTCCCGCAATTCGGACAATCTTCCAGAACCTCGTAGGTGTCCGGAACCCAGTGATACGTTGTCTTCGCCCCGGCCGATATTCTGGAAACCCTCGCCTGGTAATACCCTTCCTTATGAAACATCCTCACTTTCGCTTTCTTACAAAAAGGGCATTCAATTTCGGTTTCTCCCTTACGTCCGAGTCCAGACATATTTAATAATTTAGAAAAAACTTAATATATTTTACAGTCATGTGTTTCCAGAAGGGATAACAGAAGTCTGGAAAGGTTTTCCAGATTCGCAACCAAGCAGAAACCTGTTCATAAAATGGAATTTGTATCAAGAATTAAAGATAGAAAAGAATTTAAAGATTAAAACAATAAAGTAATTGATGAGATTGATGGATGAGATGTACGATTTGCCGGGTTTGTATGAGGAAACTGTTGCTCAGGACTTTTCCATCAAAAAGATGTGGAAAATCAAGATACCCGAACTTGAGAAATATGAAAACAGTGGTTTTGAGTTGTTTTCGGATGGAAAGTTCGTTTATGTGTTTAACAGGAAACACCCCGTGGATGAAAAAAATCCGGACGAACCTTTAGCAATCTTCGAGAAAAATCTAAAACTTACAGTGGTGAAAGGATTGTTGGACGCTTACATAAAAGGAAACTATTTGATACACGACCAGTATTGATTCTGTTTCTTACGTTTTGCAATCTCTTGTGTCAGGAACTGTAACTGCTGCTAAAAAAATCCCTTAAACTCTTTCTGGACAGAACGGCATGAGCTTTTTTAAGAAGCTCTTTAGAAGAAGGAAAGGTTATTTTTTTCAGGGCCTGTTCGTATTCAAGCCATATAAAGTTTTTGTGCTCAAAGGAAAGCTTTACCTTTTTTTCCCGGGTTTCGCAGAGAAAGAAATAAACGTGTTTTTTTGATGTTTCATTCCCTTTTTTGTAAAAATATTCTATTCTCTCCTCAAAACCCGGCATAATTTTAATGTCTTTTATTCCTGTTTCTTCTTCAACCTCTCTCAGAACGGTTTGTTCTTTTGTTTCGCCTTTTTCTATGTGCCCTTTTGGAAAATCCCAGTGCCCCAATTCATAATGAAGGAGCAGGTATTTTATTTTTTTGCCCTGCCTTCTGAACACAACAGCTCCTGCCGAAACTTCATACAACATAAAAATCTTATTGTTTTCAATATTTTTATTCTATTCAGCCCAATAATATAAACATGGGTTCTTTCCTTGATATCGTAACCGCAGGATTTGCTGCATTCCAGCACATGTTCTCAGGTATGAGCCCTCTGTTGCATATAGGTCTGATACTAATCATAGCAACATTCATTGCGTATCTGGCAAAAATCTTCAGGCAGCCTCTGATTGTGGCTTATGTTTTGGCAGGAATCCTGATAGGACCTATGGGTTTTGGTTTAATAAAAAACACAAGTGAAATAACAGCGCTTGCTGAGCTTGGGATAGCGTTCCTTTTGTTTACAGTGGGATTGGAGCTTGATTTTCAGAAGCTCAGGAATGTTGGCGCTGTTTCTGTTGGCGGAGGTATCATTCAGGTTGTTTTAACGTTTGTTCTGGGGTTTTTCGTTTCTGAGTGGTTGGGTTTCAATAGCACAACGTCTGTTTACATTGGTTTGCTTGTTGCGTTCAGCAGCACTATGATAGTTACAAAGTTCCTTGTAGATAGAAATGAAATAAACACGCTCCACTCCAGAATAATGCTTGGCATTCTTCTTCTTCAGGACATAATGGTTATAATGATACTTCCTGTATTAACAACCCAAACCGCGTTATCCTTAGAGATTTTGGCCACTATTTTTATAAAAGGCTTTGGCCTGTTTTCAATTGCTGTGGTTCTTAACAGATTTGTTTTTAAAAGAATCCTTGATTATGCTGCAGAAACGTATGAGATTCTTTTTATGACAGCAATAAGCATTTGTTTTCTTTTTATAGGTCTTGCCGTAGCTTTGGGTTTTCCTGTTTCAATAGGCGCTTTTATAGGAGGACTTGCCATTGCAAGCTTTCCTTACAATCTTGAGATTGAGGGAGAAATACATTCGTTAAGAGACTTTTTTGCTGTGATATTTTTTGTATCCCTCGGAATGAGCATAAACCTTATGGTTGTCTATAATATGTTTTTTGAGTTCTTGGTCATACTTTTTGTAATTCTTCTGATCAAACCACTTATTCTAAGCATAATATATCTTTTGCTGGGATACGGCGGAAGAAACGCATCAAGAATCGGTCTCGGTCTTGCTCAGGCAAGCGAATTCTCTTTCATACTGGCAACCCAAGGGTTGCTTCTTGGTCACCTCAACACACAAAATTATTCTTTTATTCTAAGCATTGTTGTTATTTCTATGGTAACTACGCCCTATTTTATGCAGTTTAGAAATAACTTTTACAGGTTTTTCTCAAATATTCAACCGTCATTTTTAAAGAAAAGGATAACCTCAAGAAGGGTGCAAAAAATAGAAAAGCATCCCAAAAAATCCCTAGAAAACCATATAATAATATTCGGCGCGCACAGAATGGGGGGAAGGATTATAGAGTACCTGAAAAAGAAAAAGAAAAACTTTATTGTAGTTGAAAACAACCCAGAGATAGTTAAAAGGCTAAGCAATGAGGGCGTTTATTGCAAATACGCAGACGCTGATAATGAGGATATCCTGAGAGTTGTGGGGCTTTATAAAGCGAACCTTGCTGTAATAACGGTTCCGAACAATGAGATAGCATGTTTTGTTACAAGAAGAGCGAAAAGATTTAATCCGGTAATAAAGATATTTGCAAGAGCTCACAGCGTTCAGGAAGCAGAGAACCTCTACAATTGCGGTGCTGATTTTGTTGTTGTCCCTGAATTTGAAAGCAGCGAAAAAATTATTCAGAGGATAGAAGATTTCTTTCAGAAAGGAACAGGCTGATTGGTTTTATATTATGTCCTTTTCCGAAACTATTACAAAATCCCCGACTGATTTCACTGCTGAGAACGGGATTAACAACCTGTTTTTCTCGTCTGCCTGAAGATTTAAACTTGTTGTATGGGGGGTTGCTTCCGCAAGCACAAGGTTTATCAATTCTCCTGACTCTATAACATAGTCTATATCGCCTATTACGCCGAATTTTTTTCCTGTTTCCTCGGATATCAATATCTTCCCAATGAGTTTTTTGCTTCTTATTCTTTCTTCCATATTAAAACCTCCAAAACCTGATAAAATAATATTATAGTTAAGGTTTTTAAAATTAATGGTTTTCGGTTCCTGCATGTTCCTTAAAGACTGTTCTGCTTTTGTGAGGAATTATAAAGCATTATTCCTCTGAGTCTTTTTTTCTTTCAAGGCAAAATAACACCGGGTCAAACAGCTCATAAGAGCAATTTTTCTCTAACTCTTCTTCTATTTCTTCTCTGTGACCCCTGCCAAAAACCAATATTCCTTTTTTGTAGCCTTTCCTGTCCATCTCTTCCAGAAAATTCCTGACAGCATTTATACCTCTCTTTCTTTTATTTTCATTCATTTTCCTGTCCAATTCTAATACCTCCTTGTAAAGGGCGTTTATTTTTTCATTGCTGTCAAATTTTACTGTTTCATTTGCAATTTCCTTCATTCTTTTAAAATAACTCTCATATTCTTCCTGTAATTTTTTATCATCCACGCCAAATGTGTAGAATTTGTCTGGTTCAAGTATTTCCAGAGCATATGGAGCTATAATCCATTTTAACGCATCTTTCATTTCTTTATCCGGTGGCATCTCTTCCATCACTTCTTTCGCGGCTTCTTTTAATTCCCTAAAATATTCTTTTCCTTTCAGTTCGCCTTCATAACCTTCTATACCTATCATTCTTACCCCTTTTTCTTCTGCCAGATATTCCATCAGGCTCGCGATGCAATACTGGATTGGTGCGTTTTCCTCTTTGTATATATGATCAGGGAGAAGGGCATGGGTATCCATTATGAAATAGACAAATTTGTCTGAGTCAGGCTTCACATAAATCTTTAGGGATCCCTGTGTTTGGGTAACAGCTGACCTAACAAACCCTTTTGGTTCTGTATATTCATGTGTCTGTTTAAATGCAGGGAAACATGCAGCTAAGGTTAAAAAACCAGCTGCGGTGAGATTCCTTAAAATTTTCTTTACCATATTCATCACTTTTGCTCCATGTTTATTTGACTTATTTTGTTATTTTATAATGATAAATATTTATAATTAACTATTTAAGTAAAATCACATTGGCTGTAGATATAAAGGGAGTTTCAAGAGCTTTAAAGAGTCTGGTGAATGGTTCTGTGCGTTAAAAATATCAAACTTGGCAAGAGCAGATTAATGAATATCTCTTTTTTTGAAATAAAACACACCAGACCCTAAAAACAAGAACACAGCTAAGAAAAGCTTAGCAAAAGACGTGCTTACTGAATGATAGCTTTCTCTTTCCAGATTTTCCAGAATAAAACCCTGATCAAAATCTATTCTAACTCCATACGCTTCCATCCTCGCAGATTCCTAATCCGTTTTCAATTTGCCAGACTGATCTGGTAAGCTTTACTTGGGTTTGATTGGTAAGAGGATTTATTATCTTAAAGTCTCTACAAACCTTGATTTTTTCTATCATTTCCAAATCCTGGTTTAAAACATATATATTTCCGTCCTGAGAGCCTAGATAATACTTTCCATCTATTTCCTCAAAATCCCAGACATCATTTTCTGTCTGGAATTCCTTTACAAGTTTACCATTTTTGTTAAGGATATAGAATTTATGCCCGGATGCGATTGCATAAAAATTTCCAAGGGTCTTTACTCTCCATGTTTTGGTTTCCTTTTCCTCCCATAGGAGATTTATATCAAACACTCTCATTTTCGGTTCGAATTTCCAAAGGGGTTTTAATTCTGGAAAAGTATATGCCTGAACATTAGGAAAGTCCTGAATTCTCTGGGTGATTATGATTCTATCTTCATCAATTAAAAAATCGGTCAATTCTCTGGTATTTAGAAAATTCACAAGGTTTCCATCAGAAGAAAGTATGTAAAGTATGCTTTCAGTCCCAACAACCCAGTATTCTTGCGTTTTCTCAATCTTGACAGGCTCGGAAAAGAGGAAAGGATTTATATTAGCAGCAAACACACCGGGTATTAATAAAAAGCCCAGCATAAGAAAGAAAAAATATCTCTTCATATATAAATTTTTAAACTTGGGGATTAAAATTCTTTTAAAACTTATATATGTGAATGTAAATATTAATTCAGATGCCCTGGTGGTGTAGTGGCCTAGCATATGAGACTGTCATAGCCCTTTTACAGGAGCTCCGTAAAGACTCGACCTTTCAGGTCGAGATTCCAATACCGCTTCCGCAAAAGCGCTAGCGGAAAACATGTAAAAAGGCTTGCAGAGCTCTCATGACCCGGGTTCAAAAGTCGAAACCACCAGCGGGTTTCGACGCATCCTGCAACCAGATGTGAAAATCCCGGCCAGGGCGTCTGTAAAATAAATTTATAAACATTCCAACCTTCTTTAGAAAAGAAGCTTGACCAAGAAAAAGGAGCTAACCGCTTCCTAATAATTGTGAAAATCCCGCTGTAAAATAAATTTATAAACATTCCAGTTCTATATTTAGTTAGTTTGGTTGGGCCCATAGCTCAGCTGGTAGAGCACCGGACACCCGTTGGATAGGGTGATGCTTTTAACTGGCTGTTAAAAGCGTGTAGACCCCTGGGATGACAGGAAGAAACCCGGGTGTCGAGGGTTCGAATAACCCTTTAGGCCAAGTAAATGGCCTAAAGCGTTAACGGAAAGAACGCTGCCGCAAAGCCTTTAGTGCAGGATAAACGCACTACACACTGCCTGACGGCAGGCGCCACCAGCAAAGCTGATGGAAGCGTTAACGGAAAAACAGCTGCCGCCAAGCTTCTTTAGAAAAGAAGCTTGAGCAAGAAAACAATGTTTGGAAGCTGAACTTTCGATTGAGGCTCTTTCAGAGCGTCTTCCAAATGATAGCTCAAGCCTTTTAAAAGGCTTGTTTGAAAGAAGGTTGCTGGAAGCGAGCGGAACGAAGTGAAGCGAAGCTCCTTCTTGATCAACCTTCTTTTTGAAAGAAGGTTGTAGGCTTGCGAGAATCCCTCTGGGCCCACATTTTTTATTTATTAATTTTAAAAAAGAGTTATGCTTTATTTAATTGGTCTTGGCATATGGGATGAAAAAGACATATCCTTGAAAGGACTAGAAGCTTGCAGAAAGGCTGACAAGATTTATGCTGAATTTTATACAGCAAAGCGGGGAGGTTCGTTCCAAAACCTGGAAAAAATTATAGGAAAAAAAATAGAAATTCTGAAAAGAAAGGACATGGAAGAGGATTCTGAAAAGATTTTAAACGAGTCTGAAAAAAAGAATGTGGTTGTCCTTGTTCCGGGAGACCCCCTTGCAGCAACCACGCACATTCATTTAATTTCTGAAGCAAAAAAACTTGGCATACCCTTCCAGATTATACACTCTTCCTCTATATTTACAGCAATTGGAGAAACAGGTTTGTCTCTGTATAATTTTGGAAGGGTCGTAACGCTTGTAAACTGGAGCGAAAAACAAAAACCAACCTCTTTTTACGAATATATATGGAAAAACAAAAAAACAGGGCTTCACTCATTAATTCTTCTGGACATAGACATGGATATCAGTGAAGGATTAAAACTGCTTTTAGAAAGCGAAAAAAGCATAAAAAAAGGCCTTTTTAAACCAGAAACAAAGGTTGTTGCTGCTTCCAAGCTAGGTTCTTCGGGTCAAAAAATAATATATGGTTTTGTTGAAAAACTTGTTTCGTTGAATCTAGAGGCTCCCGGAGTAATAATCCTTCCCGGCAAGCTGCAGTTTTTTGAAGAGGAGTTTTTGGAAACACTCAAAATATAAAACCATTAAAGAATGCAAACAAAACTTTGAGCCTTACTTTTTCTTCTTTTTTCTGTAAAAAATAAAACCGAGCCCAACGAGAATTATTATTAATCCTGCCCAGAAACTCGGGTTCCCTATAACAAGACCTGTTATGTTCACTGAAGGCTGCGTTGTTGTAGCGTTTGGTGCTTCTTCTTCTTTTTCACCCTGTTCGGTTTTTTTCTCTACATATACACAATCCCTTGTTTCCTTTGGTTTGTTTTCTTCTGTTCCGCAGTTATTCTTATCTATGCATGTTCTGGTTTGTTTGCCGTTTGGCTGACACTCTGACCAGACAGAACAAACCCAGTTTTCT